>NZ_CP015756.1:0-107500 GCF_001877035.1 Clostridium estertheticum subsp. estertheticum
ATGTCTGCAACACTAAACCCCAAATACACCTTTGATTCTTTTGTCATTGGTAATAGTAATAGATTCGCTCATGCTGCATCTCTCGCTGTAGCTGAATCACCGGCTAAAGCATATAACCCACTATTTATTTATGGTGGTGTTGGACTTGGAAAAACACATTTAATGCATGCTATTGGTCATTATATATTAGCAAATAATCCAAAATCTAAGGTTGTTTATGTTTCTTCTGAAAAATTTACAAACGAACTTATAAATTCTATTAAGGATGACAAAAATGTAGAATTTAGAAACAAATATAGAAATGTAGACGTACTTTTGATTGATGATATTCAATTTATCGCAGGTAAAGAACGTACACAAGAAGAGTTCTTTCACACATTCAACGATCTTCATGAGGCAAATAAACAAATTATTTTATCTAGTGATAGACCTCCAAAAGAGATTCCTACTCTAGAAGATAGATTGAGATCACGATTTGAATGGGGACTTATAGCAGATATACAACCGCCCGATTTTGAGACTAGAATTGCAATACTTAAGAAAAAAGCAGATGTAGAACACTTAGACATACCAAATGAGGTACTGGTTTATATTGCAACAAAAATAAAGTCTAATATAAGAGAATTAGAAGGTGCACTTATTCGAATAGTAGCATTCTCTTCACTGACTAATAAAGAGATTGGAATAGATTTGGCGTCAGAAGCTCTTAAGGACATTATTTCCAGCAGAAATTCAAAACAAGTAACTATCGAACTTATACAAGATATCGTCTCTAGTTATTTTAACCTAAAAATTGAGGATTTTAAATCTTCACGGCGAACTAGAAACATAACATTTCCAAGGCAAATTGCTATGTATCTATGTAGAAAGCTTACAGATATGTCCTTACCTAAAATAGGTGAAGAATTCGGAGGTCGTGATCATACAACTGTAATCCATGCATGTGAGAAAATATCAAATGGTCTTAAGGTTGATGAAAATCTACAAGATAATATAGCAGAATTAACTAAAAAAATAAGTCAAAAATAATATAATTACGTTACTAACAATTGTTAATACTATTTATATATATTCCTGTGCATAAAATAATACATAAAACCTGACTGTTGATATTGTGGATAACTGTGATTTTTTTTTGCATACTTATCCACAATTAGTTTTAGCAAGCTTTGTTGCGTAGTAAAGCCTACGATAGGTTTTTAACATATCAACAGCCCCTACTACTATTACTACTATAAATTATTATTATCTTACCTATCTTTAATCAATTTCCCATGTGGATAAGGAGGTCGTTTTTTTATGAAGTTTATATGTGAAAAATCAATGTTACAAGAAGCAATTTCAAACGTTCAAAAAGCAATTACTGGAAAATCAACAATGCCTGTATTACAAGGAATATTACTAGATGCTAGAAATGGCGAAGTAACACTCATAGGATCTGACATCGATTTGAGTATTGAGGCTAAAATTACTGCAGACGTTATGGAGGATGGTAGTGTTGTTTTAGATTCTAAACTTTTTGGTGAAATTATAAGGAAGTTACCTAATAGTGCAGTAGAAATAAGTTCAGATGAAAACAATTCTATTAAAATAGTTTGTCAGAAATCTTATGCAACTATAATACATATGGATAGTGAGGATTATCCTAGTTTACCTGATATAATTGAAAACATGGTTTTTTCTATATCTCAAAAATTATTAAAAAATATGATGAAAGGAACTATCTTTGCAGTTGCTCAAGATGAAACTAGACCCATTCTTACAGGCGTCTTATTTGAAATAAAAAATAAAAAACTCAATTTAGTAGCATTGGATGGATACAGAGTTGCATTTAGAAGTGAACCAGTGGATAATGATTCCAGTATAAATGCTGTAATTCCAGGTAAAACATTAAGTGAAGTATCAAAAATACTAGAAGAAACAGATGAAGTAGTAAATATAACATTCACACCAAATCATATTTTGTTTAATCTTGGCAAAACTAAGGTTATATCAAGGTTATTAGAAGGTGAATTTATAAAATATAGCTCAATAATACCAGAAGAATATAATCTAAAAATCACAGCTAAAAGGTCTGAATTACTAAATTGTATAGAAAGAGCTTCTCTAATGGCAAAAGAGGGAAATACCAATTTAGTTAAATTTAATATAGAAGAAGATAATATGATAATTACATCCAATTCTCAATTGGGAAAGGCGAGAGAGGAAATAAATATAATTTTGCAAGGTGAGCCTCTTCAAATTGCATTTAACTCAAAATACCTAATTGAACTGCTTAAAATAATGGATGAGGAAGAAATTGTTATGGAATTTTCTAGTGGAGTTAATCCTTGCGTTGTAAGAAATAAAGAAAAGGATAATTGTACATACATGGTACTACCAGTAAGAATAAGAGCAACAAACAACTAAAAAGTATATATAAAAAACAATTTAAAAAAAGGCGGTTTTAAAATGAATGAAATACAAGTAGATACAGGTATAATAAAATTAGATGCTTTTCTAAAATGGGCTGGGATAGCATCGCAAGGATCTGAAGCAAAATTTTATATAAAAAATGAAGAAGTTAAGCTTAATGGTGTTGTAGAAACTCAAAGGGGTAAAAAATTAGTTAAAGGTGATATAATTGAATTTAACAATGAGTCTTACAAAATAATTTAAAGAAAATTTGCGAAGGAAAGTTTTTACTTATAAAAAAGTGCATCGAAAAATTATAAAATAATATTCGGTGCATGATTTATGATTAAAATAAAAAAAACATAAGAATTTATTTATACATATAAAATAATAAAATTATATATATATGTTATAATCTTAATAGGTGATTATATGCATGTAAAATATTTACAACTCAAAGATTTTAGAAATTATACTGAATTAGTTATAGAATTAAATAAAGGCACTAATGTATTTGTAGGAGATAATGCTCAAGGGAAAACAAATATTTTAGAGGCAATTTATTATTGTAGTTTAGCTAAATCTCACAGAACTAATAGAGACAAGGAATTAATAAACTGGAATGGTACTGAAGCCTATATAAAACTTTATGTATGTAAAACAAGACTCGATAAAAAAATAGAAATAAAAATTTTTAAAGAAGGTAAAAAAGGCGTTAATATAAATTCTATAAAAGTTCAAAAATTATCTGAGCTCGTAGGTAGTTTCAATGTGATTATGTTTTCTCCTGAAGATTTAAATATAGTTAAAGAATCACCATCATATAGACGTAAATTTTTAGATATTGAATTGTGTAAGCTAAGCCGTAGGTATTATTATAATTTATCTCAATATAAAAAAATTTTGAATGAGAGAAACTTAGCTATAAAAAAATGGAATACAAATATTGATATTATAGATGTATATGATAGACAACTTAGTGAATTTGGCGCAGTAATAATAAAAGATAGAATTGCTTATATAGAAAAATTAAATATATTATCAAAAACAATACATAGTAATATAACATCTAAAAGTGAGGTAATTGAAATTAAATATTTAACTCAAATCAAGGAGTTAGATAATATACAAGAGAGCTTTTATTTGCTTTTATGTAAGAATAGACGGAGAGATATAGAAACTAGAACTACATCAGTAGGACCACATAGAGATGATTTTTCTATACAGCTAAATGGTATTGATGCTAGAATATTTGGATCTCAAGGCCAGCAAAGAACTTCGGTTTTAACCATTAAGTTTGGAGCTCTTGAAATAATAAAAGAACTTACTGGAGAATACCCAGTATTGTTACTTGATGATGTTTTGTCTGAATTAGATACAAAAAGGCAAGAATATATATTAAATTCTATAAAAGAAGTTCAAACGTTAATTACATGCACTGGAGTTAATAATATAAGAAAATATTTAAATCCTGAAAGTAAGATATTTGAAGTTATGTCAGGTGGAGTAAAGGAAATTACATAGATTCAAATAATACAATTAATTATGGAGGAGGATATGTTATGTTTTTACATTTAGGAGAAAATGTAGTAGTACCTATAAAAGATATTATAGGCATATTTGATATGGAAACTACTATGTATAGCTCAGACACTATCCAATTTTTAAGAATGGCTGAAGAAGATGGTTTTGTAGAGAGGATAACAAAGAATACTGCAAAATCTTTTGTTATTGCTGAGGTGGATAAAAAAAGTAAAATATATCTATCACCAATATCATCGCAAACTTTATGTAAGAGAACAGAAACTGTATATTATGAGCTTTAGAGTAATTTAGGAGGATATACATGGAAATAAATAATGTTTATGACGAGAGTCAAATACAAGTACTTGAAGGATTGGAAGCTGTAAGAAAAAGACCCGGTATGTATATAGGAAGCACTAGTATACGTGGGCTTCATCACCTTGTTTATGAAATTGTAGATAATAGTATAGATGAGGCATTAGCTGGATTTTGTAAAAATATCAATGTAATAATACACCAAGATAATTCTATAACTGTTATAGATGATGGTCGTGGAATGCCAGTAGGAATACATCATAAAATGAAAATTCCTACTGTAGAAGTTATAATGACGGTGCTTCATGCAGGTGGAAAGTTTGGTGGTGGAGCATATAAAGTATCAGGTGGTCTTCATGGTGTTGGATCATCTGTAGTTAATGCATTGTCAGTTGTTTGTGAAGTAGAAGTTAAAAAAGAAGGACATATATGGAAACAAACGTTTGCTAAAGGGAAAACTACAAGCACACTTGTAGATATAGGAACAACTAGTGAACACGGAACAAAGGTCTTTTTTACTCCAGATCCAGAAATTTTTGAAGAAATTGATTTTGATTTCGAAACGTTATCACAAAGATTAAGAGAATTAGCTTTTTTAAATAAAGGATTAAGGATAACCCTAACTGATGAGAGAGATGGTAAGAATCACGAATTTTTGTATGAGGGTGGAATAAAATCCTTTGTAGATTATTTAAATAGAAATAAAGGAACAATTCATGAGACCATATACATGGAAGGAAGCAAAGATGATTATGTTGTTGAAATAGCACTTCAGTATAACGATACATACACAGAAAACATATTTTCTTTTGCTAATAATATAGATACCGTAGAAGGTGGAACACACCTAGTTGGATTCAAGACGGCGTTAACAAGAGTAGTAAATGATTATGCTAAAAAATTTGGATTTTTAAAAGATAATGATAAGAATTTATCAGGAGAAGATGTTCGTGAAGGTCTTACAGCGGTTATATCTATAAAGCTTACTGATCCTCAATTTGAAGGTCAGACAAAGACTAAACTTGGGAATAGTGAAGTAAGGGGTATAGTTGATGGTATAGTTGGTGAGGCAATTAGTAATGTTTTAGAGGAAGACCCTCAACTTGGTAAAAGTATAATAGATAAAGGATTAAATGCAGCAAGGGCAAGAGAAGCTGCAAAAAAAGCAAGAGAATTTACAAGACGTAAATCAATCTTAGAAAGTACTACGCTTCCAGGAAAATTATCAGACTGTGCCTCAAAAGATCCTATGGAATGTGAAATATATTTGGTCGAGGGTGATTCAGCCGGTGGTTCAGCAAAGCAAGGTCGCGATAGAAAATTCCAAGCAATACTTCCTCTAAAGGGAAAAATAATGAATGTTGAAAAACAAAGAATTGATAAAATGCTTGCTTCACTTGAAATTAGAGCTATGATAACTGCTTTTGGTGCTGGTATAGGTAAAGATTTTGATGTAACGAAAATAAGATATGATCGTATTATTATTATGACAGATGCAGATGTAGATGGAGCACATATTAGGACCTTATTACTAACATTCTTCTACAGATACATGAAAGAATTAGTAGAGGGCGGACACGTATATGTAGCTCAACCTCCATTATTTAAGGTTGCTAAAGGTAAGAAAGAGCATTATGTATATACCGAAAAAGAGCTTGAAGAGACACTTGTGGAATTTGGTGGAAAAGATAGTAATACTGATATACAAAGATACAAAGGTCTTGGGGAAATGAATCCAGAACAGCTTTGGGACACAACAATGAACCCAGAGGAAAGAACTCTGCTTCAAGTACATGTTGAGGATGCAATGGCAGCAGATGAAATATTCACTATTCTCATGGGTGATAAAGTAGAGCCGCGTCGTGAGTTTATACAAGAAAATGCTAAAGGTGTGCTTAACTTAGATATATAGTGTGGCATTAAAATATTTTGTTTAAAGAGGTGTAACATGATTAATAATCAGGGAAAAACTAAACCTATTGATATAAGATATGAAATGAAAAAATCTTATATAGATTACGCTATGAGTGTTATTGTAAGTCGTGCTCTTCCAGATGTACGTGATGGACTTAAACCTGTTCATAGAAGAATATTATTTTCTATGCATGAACTAGGATTAACACCAGAGAAGGGATTTAGAAAGTGTGCAAGAATTGTAGGAGATGTTTTAGGTAAGTATCATCCACATGGTGATACTGCGGTATATGGTGCGCTCGTTAGAATGGCTCAAGACTTTTCACAAAGATGTACTTTGGTTGAGGGTCATGGTAATTTTGGTTCTGTAGATGGTGATGGCGCAGCTGCTATGAGATATACAGAAGCTAAAATGAGCAAAATTACAACTCAGATGCTTCGCGATATTAATAAAGATACAGTAGATTTTGTTCCTAACTTTGATGGAGAAGAAAAAGAACCATCAGTACTTCCTTCAAGATTTCCGAATCTTTTAGTTAATGGATCAACAGGAATTGCAGTAGGAATGGCAACCAATATACCTCCACATAATTTAATAGAAGTTATAGATGGAGTACTTATGGTTATTGAAGATTCAGAAGTTACTATAAGCGATTTAATGACAAAAATAAAAGGACCAGATTTTCCTACAGGTGGAATAATACTCGGACGAGCAGGAATAAAAAGTGCTTATGAAACAGGAAGAGGAAGGATACTTGTAAGGGCTAAAACAGACATTGAAGAGAATAAAGGTAGAAATACAATAATAGTAACAGAGTTACCTTACCAAGTTAACAAAGCAAAACTTATAGAAGGTATCGCAGACCTAGTAAAAGATAAAAAAATAGATGGAATATCAGATTTAAGAGATGAATCAGATAGAGAAGGTATGCGAATTGTTATAGAACTAAAAAGAGATGCAAATCCTAATATAGTATTAAATAGGTTATTTAAACATACCAGGATGCAAGATACTTTTGGAGTTATAATGATAGCTCTTGTAAATAATGAACCACTAACTTTAAATCTAAAACAAATTTTAGTTTACTATTTAGAACATCAAAAAGACGTAATAAGAAGAAGAACTCAATTTGATCTTGATAAAGCACTAGCAAGAGCCCATATCTTAGAAGGTTTGAAAATTGCGCTAGACCATATTGACGAAGTAATTCGTTTAATAAGAGCATCAAAGACCATTAGTGAGGCTAAAGAAAGCTTAATGAGTTCGTTTGATTTATCTGAAAAACAAGCTACGGCTATTGTTGAAATGAGACTTGGAAGACTTACAGGCCTTGAAAGAGGTAAAATTGAAGATGAGTACAACGAATTAATGAAAACAGTAAATTACTTAAAAGGAATATTAGCAGATGAATTAGTATTATTAAACATAATTAGGGATGAATTAATAGAAGTTAGAAATAAATATGGTGATACTAGAAGATCATCAATAGAAAAAAATCCATATAGCCTAGATGAGGAAGATTTAATACAAGAGCAAGATATTGTAATAACTTTAACTCATGCAGGATATATAAAGAGACTTCCAGCTGATACTTATAGCTCTCAAAAAAGAGGGGGTAGAGGGATACAGGGAGTTACTACAAAAGAAGATGATTTTGTAGAACATATCTTTATAACTACTACTCACAATAACATTTTATTCTTCACAAATAAAGGAAAATCATTTAAGTTAAAAGCTTATGAGATTCCAGAAGGTGGAAGAACAGCTAAAGGAACAAACCTAATAAATATTATACCACTTGCAAGTGATGAAAAGATTCAAGCGGTTATATGTCTTAAAGAGTTTGCTCAGGATAATTATCTTGTAATGGGAACAAAAAATGGCTTAATAAAGAAAACATCATTAGATAAATATTCAGCTATTAGGAAGAATGGTTTAAATGCAATAAACTTAAGAGAAGATGATGAACTAATTGGAGCTGCAATAACTAATGGAGATAGTGAAATGTTGTTCGTTACTAGAAATGGTTACTCTATAAGATTTAGTGAAAAAGATGTAAGAGGTATGGGTAGAACTGCAACCGGGGTTAAGTCATTAACCTTAAGAGAAGAAGATATCGTAGTTTCTATGAATATAGTTACACCTGAAGAAGAACTTTTAGTTATAAGTGAAAATGGATTTGGTAAGAGAACTTTAGTTTCTGAATACTCACTTCAACATAGAGGTGGTAAGGGAGTAATAACTTATAAGGTATCTGCCAAAACAGGAAAACTCGTTGGGGCAAGAATAGTAAAAGATGGCGACGAAATGATACTTATAAACAGTAATGGTATTGTTATAAGATTAAATGTAGCTGGAATATCGACCACAAGTAGGAATACTATGGGAGTTACCTTAATGAAGAACGGAGATGGAGATAACATTGTAGCTATTGCTAAAATTAATAGCAGTGATGTAATTGATACGGATGAGGAATCTTCTGATGGAGAGATGAATTACGAAGTTGTACAAGAAGACTCTGCACAGGATGGCATTAAAGAAGCTTCTGTTAATGAAAATCAGGATATAGATGTAGTGGATAATACGACTGATAAAACAGAAGAATAAAGTTCTAAAGTACTTATTTGAATATATTTCAAATAAGTACTTTTTTTGCTTTATAAATAACTAACCTAGTGTATCCCAATGCTTAATTTGGAGAAAAACAGAGGGATATAAAGAAAAAAATAGTATAATCTGTGGAGAAGTAGAATTTTTGTAAACATAGTATCAAATAAATTTGATACAATATATCTTGTCGTTACGAATTAATAGTAACAACAATTTAAGTTTAAAGGCTGCATAGTTTTCTTAATTTAAAATAACATTTTACAAAATAGAAAATATATATTGACAATCAAAGTAATAACAGATATAATAGTAGAAGTCGTCACATGATGACAAAGCAAATTGGTCTTTGAAAATTAAACAGAGAAATAGGTAAAGAAATGAAATAATATTTTATTTTAACCAGTCAATTACTTTAGTAAAAGTAATATTTAGTCGTAAGACTAAAAAGTATGTAATGAGCTTGCTAACCAACTTAACAGTTGGCGCAGATTAATTATTTCAACTAAAAAAGTGTAAACTTTTAAATTGAGAGTTTGATCCTGGCTCAGGACGAACGCTGGCGGCGTGCCTAACACATGCAAGTCGAGCGATGCGATCCTTCGGGGTCAATTAGCGGCGGACGGGTGAGTAACACGTGGGTAACCTGCCTCAAAGAGGGGAATAGCCTCCCGAAAGGGAGATTAATACCGCATAATATGTTTTGATCGCATGATCTTAACATCAAAGGAATTCTTCGGAATTTCACTTTGAGATGGACCCGCGGCGCATTAGCTAGTTGGTGAGGTAAAGGCCCACCAAGGCAACGATGCGTAGCCGACCTGAGAGGGTGATCGGCCACATTGGAACTGAGACACGGTCCAGACTCCTACGGGAGGCAGCAGTGGGGAATATTGCGCAATGGGGGAAACCCTGACGCAGCAACGCCGCGTGAATGATGAAGGCCTTCGGGTTGTAAAGTTCTGTCTTCTGGGACGATAATGACGGTACCAGAGGAGGAAGCCACGGCTAACTACGTGCCAGCAGCCGCGGTAATACGTAGGTGGCAAGCGTTGTCCGGATTTACTGGGCGTAAAGGATGCGTAGGCGGACATTTAAGTCAGATGTGAAATACCCGAGCTTAACTTGGGTGCTGCATTTGAAACTGGGTGTCTAGAGTGCAGGAGAGGTAAGTGGAATTCCTAGTGTAGCGGTGAAATGCGTAGAGATTAGGAAGAACACCAGTGGCGAAGGCGACTTACTGGACTGTAACTGACGCTGAGGCATGAAAGCGTGGGGAGCAAACAGGATTAGATACCCTGGTAGTCCACGCCGTAAACGATGAATACTAGGTGTCGGGGGTCGAACCTCGGTGCCGCCGTTAACACATTAAGTATTCCGCCTGGGGAGTACGATCGCAAGATTAAAACTCAAAGGAATTGACGGGGGCCCGCACAAGCAGCGGAGCATGTGGTTTAATTCGAAGCAACGCGAAGAACCTTACCTAGACTTGACATCCCTTGCATAACTCAGAGATGAGTGAAGTCCTTCGGGACAAGGTGACAGGTGGTGCATGGTTGTCGTCAGCTCGTGTCGTGAGATGTTGGGTTAAGTCCCGCAACGAGCGCAACCCTTATCATTAGTTGCTACCATTAAGTTGAGCACTCTAGTGAGACTGCCCGGGTTAACCGGGAGGAAGGTGGGGATGACGTCAAATCATCATGCCCCTTATGTCTAGGGCTACACACGTGCTACAATGGTGAGTACAAAGAGATGCAAGACCGCAAGGTGGAGCCAAACTCAAAAACTCATCCCAGTTCGGATTGTAGGCTGCAACTCGCCTACATGAAGCCGGAGTTGCTAGTAATCGCGAATCAGCATGTCGCGGTGAATACGTTCCCGGGCCTTGTACACACCGCCCGTCACACCATGAGAGTTGGTAACACCCGAAGTCCGTGAGGTAACCGTAAGGAGCCAGCGGCCGAAGGTGGGATCGATGATTGGGGTGAAGTCGTAACAAGGTAGCCGTAGGAGAACCTGCGGCTGGATCACCTCCTTTCTAGGGAGTAGATGTATTGACTTCGGTCGATGCAATAGAAGAATTTAATTATTCTTCAAAATATCTATTGTAATTACTCGTTCCTATTTCTCTGTTTAATTTTGAGAGACTAATTATATTAACTCTTAGGAGCTAATTAATTAATAGTTTTTCTTAAAATGTTCTTTGAAAATTGCACAGTGTATAAAATTGTTTTAAAAAGATTTAGATCCACGAGAGTGGTTATAGGTTAATTTATTATGATTTCGCAAAATTAATATTAAGAAACAAAATAGTCTATGTAAATAGACAGAATCAAAGGTCAAGCTACAAAGGGCGCATGGCGAATGCCTTGGCACTAGGAGCCGAAGAAGGACGCGTTAAGCTGCGATAAGCTTTGGGTAGGCGCAAATAGCCTGTGATCCAAAGATTTCCGAATGGGGGAACCCACATAGTAACAACTATGTACTGCATACTGAATAAATAGGTATACAGAGGTACACCCGGGGAACTGAAACATCTAAGTACCCGGAGGAAGAGAAAGAAATATCGATTTCCTAAGTAGCGGCGAGCGAAAGGGAATGAGCCCAAACCTAAGTCTTTGACTTAGGGGTTGAGGATAGATCATAAATACTGCAATTCTTTAATTGAAGATAGCTGGAAAGCTGCTCCGCAGAAGGTAATAGGCCTGTAAATGAAAAGGAAGAACAGTCAGATCTAATCCAGAGTACCACGAGACACGTGAAACCTTGTGGGAAGCTGGGAGGACCACCTCCCAAGGCTAAATACTACCTAGTGACCGATAGTGAAGAAGTACCGTGAGGGAAAGGTGAAAAGAACCCCGGAAGGGGAGTGAAATAGAACCTGAAACCGTGTGCCTACAACCGGTCGAAGCACTTTTTATGTGTGACGGCGTGCTTTTTGTAGAACGAGCCAACGAGTTACGATATGTAGCAAGGTTAAGTACTTAAGGTACGGAGCCGAAGGGAAACCGAGTCTGAATAGGGCGTTCTAGTTGCATGTCGTAGACCCGAAACCGGGTGACCTATCCATGGCCAGGATGAAGCGGAAGTAAAATTCCGTGGAGGTCCGAACCACGTTGGTGTTGAAAAACCATGGGATGAGCTGTGGATAGCGGAGAAATTCCAATCGAACTCGGAGATAGCTGGTTCTCCTCGAAATAGCTTTAGGGCTAGCGTCGATTAATTGAGTAATGGAGGTAGAGCACTGAATGGGCTAGGGGCTGACAACAGTTACTGAACCCTATCAAACTCCGAATGCCATATACTTTTATTTCGGCAGTCAGACTGCGAATGATAAGATCCGTAGTCAAAAGGGAAACAGCCCAGACCATCAGCTAAGGTCCCAAAGTGTAAGTTAAGTGGAAAAGGATGTGGGATTTCTAAGACAACTAGGATGTTGGCTCAGAAGCAGCCACTCATTCAAAGAGTGCGTAATAGCTCACTAGTCAAGAGATCCTGCGCCGAAGATGTCCGGGGCTAAAACTTACCACCGAAGCTATGGGTTTACACAATTGTGTAAGCGGTAGAGGAGCTTTCTGTACTGGCTGAAGTCATACCGTAAGGAGTGGTGGACGGTACAGAAGTGAGAATGTTGGCATGAGTAGCGAGAGTTAAGTGAGAATCTTAACGGTCGAAAACCTAAGGTTTCCTGAGGAAGGCTCGTCCTCTCAGGGTTAGTCGGGACCTAAGCCGAGGCCGAAAGGCGTAGGTGATGGACAATCGGTTGATATTCCGATACCACCAATGGACGTTATTAGAAATGGGATGACGCAGGAGGATAAGATGTGCACACTATTGGATGTGTGTCTAAGCATTTAGGCGGAGCAAGCAGGCAAATCCGTTTGCTCTTAACGCTGAGATGTAATGGGGAAGGCAATTTATTGCTGAAGTATCTGATTCCACGCTGCCAAGAAAAGTCTCTATCGAGGATATTGGTGCCCGTACCGCAAACCGACACAGGTAGGTGAGGAGAGAATCCTAAGACCATCGGAAGAATTACTGTTAAGGAACTCGGCAAATTGACCCCGTAACTTCGGGAGAAGGGGTGCCTACGTAAGTAGGTCGCAGAGAATAGGCCCAAGCAACTGTTTAGCAAAAACACAGGTCTCTGCTAAAGCGAAAGCTGATGTATAGGGGCTGACGCCTGCCCGGTGCTGGAAGGTTAAGGGGATTAGTTAGCTGAGAGCTTGCTCTCGGCGAGGCTATGAACTTAAGCCCCAGTAAACGGCGGCCGTAACTATAACGGTCCTAAGGTAGCGAAATTCCTTGTCGGGTAAGTTCCGACCCGCACGAATGGCGTAATGATTTGGGCACTGTCTCAACAGTACATCCGGCGAAATTGTAGTTCCAGTGAAGATGCTGGATACCCGCGATTGGACGGAAAGACCCCGTAGAGCTTTACTGTAGCTTAGCATTGAATTTCGGTATTGTCTGTACAGGATAGGTGGGAGACTACGATACATGGGCGTCAGCCTGTGTGGAGTCATCCTTGGGATACCACCCTGACAGTACTGAGGTTCTAACTGGAGGCCATGAATCTGGTCACAGGACATTGTTAGGTGGGCAGTTTGACTGGGGCGGTCGCCTCCGAAAGAGTAACGGAGGCGCCCAAAGGTTCCCTCAGCGCGGTTGGAAATCGCGCGAAGAGTGCAAAGGCAGAAGGGAGCCTGACTGCGACACTTACAAGTGGAGCAGGGACGAAAGTCGGGCTTAGTGATCCGGTGGTACCTCGTGGGAGGGCCATCGCTCAACGGATAAAAGCTACCTCGGGGATAACAGGCTGATCTCCCCCAAGAGTCCACATCGACGGGGAGGTTTGGCACCTCGATGTCGGCTCGTCGCATCCTGGGGCTGAAGTAGGTCCCAAGGGTTGGGCTGTTCGCCCATTAAAGCGGCACGCGAGCTGGGTTCAGAACGTCGTGAGACAGTTCGGTCCCTATCCGTCGCGGGCGTAGGAAATTTGAAGGGAGCTGTCCTTAGTACGAGAGGACCGGGATGGACAAACCTCTGGTGCACCAGTTGTCACGCCAGTGGCATCGCTGGGTAGCTATGTTTGGAAGGGATAAACGCTGAAAGCATCTAAGCGTGAAGCCCACCCTAAGATGAGATTTCCCATTGTCCACACGTAAGTGTGGTGCAAGTAAGACTCCTGGAAGACCACCAGGTTGATAGGTTAGAGGTGTAAGCATGGTAACATGTTCAGCTGACTAATACTAATAAGTCGAGGGCTTGACCAAGATAACATAAGTAACAATTAATATTAATAATGCGAATACTGTGCAATTTTGAGAGAATATCTCATAAAATGTATTGACAATTTAACTATTGCTTGGTATACTTTTAAAGTAAGGTTAATACCTTATAAATTTGGTGATTATGGCATGAAGGTAACACCCGTTCCCATACCGAACACGAAGGTTAAGCTTCAATGCGCCGATGGTACTGCAGGGGTGACCTTGTGGAAGAGTAGGTTGTCGCCAAATATTCATATGGATCTTTAGCTCAGTTGGTTAGAGCTACCGGCTCATAACCGGTCGGTCTGGGGTTCGAGTCCCTGAAGGTCCACCATATGGGGATATAGCTCAGCTGGGAGAGCACCTGCCTTGCACGCAGGGGGTCAAGGGTTCGATTCCCTTTATCTCCACCAAAAAACAGTCTATATTAGACTGTTTTTTATTTCGTTAAAAATTAGTTGTAAATTAATAAAAATACTCAAATGAAATGTGTAAATGAATAAAAAAGTTTAGAATATGAAGGGAGAACTACATTGTCACTATATAGAATAAAGCAGTTTTACAGATCAATGGTTGCTAAACTTAATGATAAAGATGTAGATTTCCTAAAAACTTATTTAAAAACTTATGAATTGAAGTTATTTAATAAACTACCTACATATGAACAAAAGCATTGCATAAATGTAGCTAGAGATGTAGAAACAAATTGTAACAAAAGAAAATTACAATCAATTAATTTGATAAAAGTAGCATTGTTACATGATATAGGCAAGATATATAGTACAATGAATCCAATAGATAAAGCTATAATGGTTATATTGCATAAAATAACAAATGGAAAAATTAGAGCATTTAACAAATTAAAAAATGTTAATATGTATTATAACCATGGAGAGATAGGTTGTAATTTATTGAAACAATATGGATACGATGATAGATTTTTATTTTTGATAAAAAATCATCATAACAATAGTATAATAGACGATATAGAATTGAATATATTAAAGGAATGTGATAATAAAAATTAAGAAACTAATAATAGTTTCTTTTTTTATAACTATTTATAATAAATTAAAAAAAGTATATATAAATGGAATAATTTATATATTATAAAACATTTTTAAGAACTAGTGAAGAGTGCTAGAATATAATTAAATACATATACTAGGAGGATGAAATGAATTCAAAGGAAAGAAGAGAATATATTAGAAATCTACTAGTTACAAATAATAATACATATAAAGGTCAGTTTCTAGCAGAAAAATTAGGAGTCACAAGGCAGGTTATTGTAAAGGATATAGCAATTATAAGAGCAGAAGGAGTAAACATAATTGCAACTCCAGAAGGTTATTTGATTCCTAGTGAAGAAAATAATTTTGTGCGGAGAGTAATAGCAGTTTCACATGGACGTAATGACATATATAATGAGCTTGAATGTATTGTTAAGTTCGGAGGGGTGGTAGAAGATGTAACAGTAGAGCACCCTTTATATGGCGAAATAAGAGCAATGATTATGATAAAATCGCTTATGGATATCGAAGTATTTACAAAAAAATTTAAAGAATCAAGTGTTCAGCCATTATCATATTTAACTAAAGGTATACATTTGCATACTATAAAGGCGGATAATGAGGAAATTATAGAATCTATTATAAAAGAATTAAAAGAGAAAAATTATTTAATTTCTGATTAGTTTATTTTTGTAATATTGAAGCTCCGCAGGAGATGATTTATTTAATAAGGGGAGATTATTATGGAAAATGTTGCACTTTTAAAATGCGAACAATATGATGTTGATTTAATAGAAAAAAAGTTACGGGAAGGATTTGAATTATTGGGTGGAGATGAATTTTTAAGAAAATTAATACCTAAAGATAGTAAAGTACTTTTGAAACCTAACATGTTAAGTGTTGAAAGCAAGGAGTCACCAGTGGTAACTCATTATGCTGTTTTTGAGGCAGTAATTAGAATTGTTAAGGAATATTCAAATTATGTTAGCTTTGGTGATTCACCAGGTTTTGGTGATTCAAGGAAGGCAGCAGAAAAATCTGGTCTTATGGAAGTTGCAGATAGATATGGGGTTAAATTTGAAGATTTTAAAGAATCAGTGCATGTTAGATTAGATAATTCTATTTTATGTAAATCGTGGAACGTTGCTAAAGCTGCTTATGACGCAGATGTTGTTATAACACTTCCAAAGCTTAAAACACATGCTATGGCTTATTATACAGGGGCTGTAAAAAATCAATTTGGATGCATACCGGGAACGCAGAAGGCAACTTGGCATACAAGAATGCCCGATGCAAATAATTTTTGTAAGATGCTTCTGGATTTGAATACCGCTGTAGGGACTAATTTTGCTATCTTAGACGGTATAATTGCGATGGAAGGTAATGGTCCTAAAAGTGGTCAGGCGTTTAATTTGAATACTTTAATTATGGGACAAAGCTTAACGGCTGTAGATTCCACTGCAGTTAGGATTATAGGTTATGACAACCCATTAGATACACCAGTATTAAAAGAGGCATACGATAGCAATTGGGGAGTAGTGCTTCCAAAAGATATAAACATACTTGGAGAAAAATTAGAGGATATGAAAGCAAAAAACTTTAAACTATGCCGAAAGGGTGGTAATTTTTATTTTATAAACCCAGCTGTAACTAATTTTTTAAGGGGAATGATAGCACCAAATCCAACACTTATTCAAGAAAAATGTATAGGGTGTGGTAGGTGTGCAGAGGTATGTCCAGAGAAGCCAGTGGTGATTACAATGGTTAAAAATGGAGATAAATTAAACCCTAAATGGAATATGAATGAATGCATTAGATGTTTTTGTTGTCAAGAATTATGTCCAGTTGGTGCAATTGAAACAAAATATTCAACTCTAGGAAGATTACTAAAATTAAATAAGAGGTGAATCTTGTGAAAGGGAAAAAAACAATAGTAACTATTATCGTGATAATAGTATTTATTATAATTTTCTTAGGTAACATAGTTAAGCTGGCCATAAACATTCAATGGTTTAAAGAAGTTGGCTATTTATCTGTATATTTTACTAAGATAACATCAATTTTAAAGTTAATGATACCAGTATTTATAGTAAGTTATATATCAATATGGACATATTATAAAATAGTTAAAGGAACTATTTTAAGAAGCAAAAAGGTCGAAGAGGGTAATAAAAATAAAGAAAAGATAAAACGTAGTATTAGTATTCTAATTAATACTATAATTTCTTTTATAATATCTTTTAGTTTTGCATCTAAATATTGGTATACAATATTACAATTTGCGAGTACTACAAAGTTTAATTCTGTAGATCCATTATTTAAAAAAGATATTTCATTTTTTATATTTAAACTTCCATTAATTGAATCACTATATAAGATGTTTATAATTCTTATTGTGTGCTTAATGATAATTACCATAATAACGTATATTATATTAAGGTCAAAGGATTATATAATGTATCCAAGAAGAAGGAATAATTTTTTTGTACTTAAAAAGTTTAAGAATATTAGAAACGTAAGAGGCGAATTAACTAAATTTGCAGGAAGGCAGCTTGCCGCTTTATCTTTAATTGTAATACTCTTAGTGTCTTTAGGATATTTAATTAAATCTTGGGATCTAGTATATTCACAAAATGGAATAGTATTTGGAGCAAGTTATACGGATGTAAATGTAACATTAAGGTTTTATGAGGTAATATCGGTAGTATCTTTAATATCTGCCATAATAACATTTATAAGCATATTAACAAATAAAATAAAACCTATAGTTATATCTTTTGTTGTGATAATTGTTTTAATTATTGGGGAAAATATAACATCAGTTTCAGTTCAAAAATTTGAAGTTCAATCAAACGAAAAAACTCTAGAAAAACCTTATATTCAGTACAATATAGATAGTACAAGAAAAGCTTTTAATATAAATAATATAGATGAAATACCATTTGAGATAAAAAATGATTTAACAAAAGAGGATATTAAAGAAAATAAAGATACCGTTAATAATATAAAAGTAAATTCTTATAAACCGGCGTTAGAATTTTATAATCAATTCCAATATTTAAGGTATTATTATGGATTTAATGATATAGATATTGATAGATATAATATTAATGGAAAATATAATCAAATATTTATAGCACCGAGAGAAGTTAATTTAGAGTCGTTAAAAGGTAATTCAAACACTTGGCAGAATAGACATTTAGTTTATACACATGGGTATGGCGTTGTTGTGAGTAAGGTGAATTCTGTAACTAGTGAAGGACAACCAGATTTCATAATTAACAATATACCACTAGAAAATAAAACAAATATAAAGTTAGCTAATCCCAGAATATATTTTGGTGAAAAAACCAATGATTATAGCATTGTTAATACTAAAATTGGAGAGCTTGATTACCCTAAGGGCGGGGAAAACCAAATGAATAGTTATGAAGGTATGGCTGGAATAAAGATGAATATTTTAAATAGAATTCTATTTGCAATAGATCAAAAAAGTGCTCAATTTTTATTATCTGACGACATTACGTCTAAAAGTAAAATATTAATTGATAGAAATATACTTGAAAGAGTAAAAAAAATTGCTCCGTTTTTAACATATGATAATGATCCATACATTGTAATAAATGGAGGAAGGGTATATTGGATTATAGATGCATATACAACTTCAAATAGATATCCATATTCACAGCCACAAGATGGCAAAAATTATATAAGGAATTCAGTTAAAGTAGTTATTGATGCATTAGATGGAACTCCTGACTTTTATATAGTTGATAAAAATGATCCTATAGTAAATAGCTATTCAAAAATATTTCCCGAATTATTTAAAAATTTAGAGTCAATTCCAAGTGGTATAAAAGAACACTTTAAATACCCAGAGAGGCTATTTAGTTTGCAATCAAATCTCTTAGAAAAATATCATATAACAGACCCAGAAGTATTTTATAATGGAGATGATGTATGGTCGATAGCAACAAATCAAGAGAAAATTGAAGCTAAACAAGAAAAGATTGATGCTTCTTACTTAATAATGAAATTACCAAAGGAAAGTAAGCAGGAAATGGTTTTACTTGAATATTTCAATACTAAAGGTCGGGATAACATGGCATCGCTGTTTGGAGCAAGGATGGATGGAAATAATTATGGTAAAATGGTCTTATATATATTGCCACCAAAGCAAACGGTGTATAGCCCAGTATTATTTAAGCAACAGATAAATCAAGATACTGTAATATCAAAGGAATTATCACTCTGGAATACGCAAGGGTCTCAGGTTCAATTTGGAGAAACAGTAATTGTACCAATTAAGAATTCTCTGCTTTATGTAGAGCCTATGTATTTAAGGGCTAAGGGTAAAACAAGTATACCAGAGATGAAAAAAGTTATAGTATCTTATGGTGGCAAAATAATTTTAGATGATAATATAGAATTAGCATTAGAACAAATATTTGATATTAATGATAGAACTAATATATCTAAATCTGTATACAATTCAGATTTAGATTCTAAAACATCGGATAATATAAAAATTGCTAAAGATCTATATAATAAGGCAATGGAAGCCAAAGGAAATGGTAAAATGGATGAATATGAAACATATATAAAACTATTAGGTGATGTGCTTAATAAGGTAATTAAATAGAATATATTTAACATAATCTAAAAAGTTTTTATATACTGCGTCGTATGTTTAAAAAAAGGATATAATAACAATGTAAAGAAAAAGTTTAGGTATGCTGGAGGGTTATAATGGATTATGATGTACTTATTTTAGGCGGAGGAATAATTGGATGTGCAGTAGCTTATGAAATTTCAAAATATAATCTTAATATAGCTGTTATTGAAAAAGACTATGATATAGCAGATGATGTAGCATTAATAAATACTGCTATGATATATAATGGCGTTGAGAGTGAAGATACTTTAACCGCAAAGCTTGAACGCATGGGAAATAAAATGATGGATACTATAAGTGCTAAATTTAATATTCCATTCAAAAGATGTGGTTCCTTAATACTTGCTCAAACTGATGAAGAAGTAGATATAATACAAGGAATATATAATAGAGCAATAGATAGAGGAACAAAGGATGTGCTTATTTTAGACCCTGAATATATATATGAGATGGAACCAAATCTAAATGTAGACATAAAAAAAGCACTATATTCTAAAAATACAGGTGTAATTTGTCCATTTGATTTAGCATTATCCTATGGCGAAGTAGCATTTGATAATGGTGTTAAATTTAAACTAGAAGAAGAAGTAATAGACATTCAAGAACTAACAAAAGGTTTTAAAGTTATTACCAATAAAAATAAATTAACTTGTAAAATGGTAATAAATACAACGCCATCGGAAAATTACAGCATAGGAAATGAAAAAGAAGTTAATGAAAATAAAAAGAAACCTATCATGAATGGAAATGATATAGATAATAATAAGGGAGTATCGAAATATATACTTCTAGATAATAATGAAAAAACAAAATATTCTCATGCATTATTTATGATAAATTCTAAGGGCGAGAGGACTTATACACTTCCAACTATGGAAGGAGATACAGTAGCCGCTATTAGTATAAGAGAGAATGTTAGTTATGATGAGGTAGTAAAAAGGGTGTCTAAGATAACAAGTGTCGTGGATGATATGAATGTTAAAATGTTTTTGGATTGGCCTTTTTTCGAAAATCCTATGGTAATAGATGATAGCAGTATAGACGAAGGACTTATTCAAATCAAAGGAAAACACTACGGTCAAGTTACTATGACACCAGCTATTGCAAGTATCGTATGTGAGAGTGTAGTGAGTAATATGAAGTGTAAACTTAAAAAAGATTTTAATGATAAAAGAAGAGAAAACTATAAATTCCGCGATTTGTGTGATGAAGAGAGAAAAAGAGTTATAGAGCTTGATGAAAAATATGGTAGAATAATATGTGGATGCCAAAAGGTAACCGAGGGTGAAATAGTTGATGCTATACGGAGACCTCTTGGTGCAAGAACAGTAGAAGGTGTTAAAAGGAGAACTGGCGCTGCATTTGGAAATTGCCAAGGGGCACATTGCTTAAATAAAGTCGTTTCTATTTTAGCCAGAGAGACCAGTAAAAAAATGACAGAAATAACTAAGGACTCAAAAGACTCTAATATTTTGTTATGTAGAATAAAAGAATTTAATAGTATGTAGGGGATGAGTATACTTGAAAGAAGAAACTAGTTACGACATTAATGAAAATGAAGATGTATTAACAACTTTAGTTAGGATAAAGGGTTCTGATTTATGTAATGTGGTTTCAGTAAAAACGAGTAAACCTATTAATAAGAAGATGTGGATAGAGTGCTCTAAGGCATTGAGTAGAATACATGTGGGGCCACCTATAAAAATAGGTGATGTAGTATGTAAAAATTTACTTAATACCGGAATTGATATTATCTGTACTAAAAATGTTGAGAGAAATAGCTAGTACATATAATTTGACATTAAAAGTTTTTATTGACTTTATAAAAAATTAGATGTAATGTTTTATATAAAATAAACCATATTACTTTGAAATTATTAGCATAAAAGTATAATTTAATAAAGTATAAAACCTATGATGAAAATAGTAACAAAATATAAAGGTTAAGAGAGTCAGTGATTGGTGTAAACTGATACCTTCATTTTTGCGAATCCACTTCCGAGGGACTGTGAGTAGCAGTACGGTATAACCGTTATATTTGATAAAGAGGATTAGATATTTATATTTATATTTAATCAAGTAGGGTGGCAACGCGGAGTCTTTCGTCCCTTTTTTTAGGGAAGATGACTCTTTTTTTATTGTATTTATAATCTAGGTATCTTAATTAAGAATTTAGAATGACAAACATTTATAATATATTTAAGGAGGAATAATTATGTTAGATTTAAAGAGAATAAGAAATAATCCGGAAGAAATAAAGGCATTGATGGCAGACAGAGGGGAAAATTTTAAAGTATCATTAATTGATGATGTTGTGTATCTTGATAAAAAAAGAAGAGATATATTAACAAAGGTAGAAGAGTTAAAAAACAGAAGAAATACTGAATCTGCACTTGTACCAAAAATGAAAAAAAATGGTGAAAGCGTAGAAGAAATAATGGTTGAAATGAAAAAGCTTTCAGATGAAATTAAAAACTATGATGCTGAGTTATCTGAGGTAGATGAGAAAATCAAAAATATTATGTTAAGTATCCCAAATATCCCTAATAAAAACGTACCACTCGGCAATACAGAAGAAGATAATGTTGAAATAAAAAAATGGGGAGAACCATCAAATTTTAAATTTGAAACTAAAGCACATTGGGATTTAGGAATAGATAATGATATTTTAGATTTTGAAAGAGGCGGAAAGATCACAGGTTCAAGGTTTACAGTTTATAAAGGCCTTGGAGCAAGACTTGAAAGAGCATTAATAAGCTACTTTTTAGATTTACATGTGGACACAAATGGATATACAGAAATATTGCCTCCATACATGGTTAACAGGCAAAGTATGATTGGCACTGGTCAACTACCTAAATTTGAAGAAGATGCCTTTAAGGTAGCTAATACAGACTATTTCTTAATACCTACAGCTGAGGTGCCGGTTACTAACATATATAGAGACGAAATACTAAATGGTCAGGATCTTCCTATAAAACATGTTGCATATAGTGCGTGTTTTAGACAAGAAGCAGGATCAGCAGGAAGAGATACAAGAGGACTTATAAGGCAACATCAATTTAATAAAGTTGAGCTTCTTAAATTCACAAAACCTGAAGATTCTTATGCGGAACTTGAAAAATTGCTTGCTGATGCAGAATCAGTCTTACAAGGACTTGAACTTCCTTATAGAATAGTTAAAATATGTAAAGGCGACTTAGGATTTACAGCTTCATTTAAATATGATATTGAAGTTTGGATGCCAAGTTATAATAAGTATGTTGAAATATCAAGCTGTAGTAATTTTGAAGATTACCAAGCAAGGCGTGCAAATATTAGATATAAGGACAATAAAAAAGATAAGGCTCAATACATCCATACACTTAATGGATCGGGAGTAGCTGTTGGAAGAGCGTTAGCTGCAGTGCTTGAAAACTACCAAAATGAAGATGGATCAATAACTATACCATCAGTTCTATTAAAATATATGGGAAAAAATACAGTAATAACAAAATAAAAAGATTATTGTAAATATAATATAATAAATATACGCTTTAATATTTGATATTAAGGCGTTTTATTTATTGCAATTGAGATTTATTGCATGAAATATACAAAAAAACAATAAATATGTTGACAATGAATATTTATACTGATATAATATATTTTGTTGCTACAATATGGAGGGATGGTCGAGTTGGTTTAAGGCACCGGTCTTGAAAACCGACGTACGTGAAAGCGTACCGTGGGTTCGAATCCCACTTCCTCCACCATTTTAAACAACGTAATATTAAGCCTGGAGAAGTACTCAAGTGGCTAAAGAGGTGCCCCTGCTAAGGGTATAGACTGGGCAACTGGTGCGAGGGTTCAAATCCCTCCTTCTCCACCAGAAACATCTAACATTTGTTAGATGTTTCTTTTTTTAGATAATAAATTATATCTATATTGGATATGCTATGTTGTGTAATACTATTATAATTCATCATTGAATATTAAGACATTTGTTCCATAAATTTAAAATGAAATATAATTATATTTATAAGATTTAAAAAATATATTGACATGATATAAACATGCTGATATAATAAATCTTGTCGCATAGGACATGGAGGGATGGTCGAGTTGGTTTAAGGCACCGGTCTTGAAAACCGACGTACGTGAAAGCGTACCGTGGGTTCGAATCCCACTTCCTCCACCATTTTATAACGATATGAAATTAAGCCTGGAGAAGTACTCAAGTGGCTAAAGAGGTGCCCCTGCTAAGGGTATAGACTGGGCAACTGGTGCGAGGGTTCAAATCCCTCCTTCTCCACCAAAAACATCTAACATTTGTTAGATGTTTTTATTTTATTATGTGGGATATATATATATATATATATAATTGTTAAATTATTTAAAAGTAACTAAAAATATAATTACTATAATAAATAAGGAGTAAATATGTTAAAAGGAAATAAAGTATCTCTTAGATGCGTAGAACGAAAAGATTTAGATATATTTTATGATATTTGGTGTAATGAAGATATTAAAAAACTTGATGGTAAATTTAGATTACCTCCATCTAAAGAGGATATATTAAATAACTTCAGTAAATTTGTTAACATGGATAAGAAATATCTTAGCATTGTAAATGAAAAAGGAATAGTTGTTGGATATATAACATTTAGAGAAAGTAATGAATGTAAAAATGTATATACACTAGGTATAACTATAGATAAAGGTTTTTGGAATAGGGGATATGGACAAGATGCTATAAAAGTATTGCTTCAATATTTGTTTATGAATATGGCAGCTCATAGAGTGGAGCTACAAGTATTAGATTTTAATTTAAGGGCAATTCAATGTTATAAACGATGTGGGTTTATCGTTGAGGGAAAGAAAAGAAAAGCTTGTTTTTCATATGGAAGTTACAGAGATGTAATAGGTATGGGAATTTTGATAGAAGAATTTATGAACAATAATTTGTAAAAAAACTTTACTCTTATCTTATAATATGGTAGTATAGTAATGTAGTTTATGCGTTGGTAGCTCAGTTGGATAGAGTAGCTGGCTACGAACCAGTTGGTCGCAGGTTCGACTCCTGTCCGACGCACCATAGAAACCCTTACAAACACTAAGTTTGAAGGGTTTTTGTTTTGCCCTAAAATATGGTTATTACAAAAATATTAAAGTGTTTTGCAAAAGCTTACAGGTTCAGTTTTCAATTAAAAGAAAACTTTAATATATTTGAGTTTTAAGAATTTGACTAAAGAGATAGGCTATTAGCTTATCTCTTTTATTATGTTATAAATATAAATTTGAAAAGTTATTATATAATATGAATTATATTAAGTTGGGCTTAGTGTAGTCAAATAATAGTCTAGTAACATTCCGAGATAGATTATAAAAATAAAATATGGTTAAAACCATGAGTAAATAATATTTTATTGGACATACTCTCTAATAGGAATTATTTGGGAGATGATCTATATGCAGGAGATGGAAGTACTAAATATTTTAAATATAATTTTTGAGGCAAGTATTATATTGTTATCTTTATTTATATTTGTTATTGGAGGAATAATAACATATTATTTTAAAGTTAGGGAAGTGGATTCGGATAATTCGAAGTAGAAAACATATAAAAGCTTATTAAATAAATTGCAATGTGCTTGATAATAATTAATTACTAAAAACACGAGGGGGATATAATGATTAAGTTTAAAAGTTTTAGATATATATTATTAACATCAATACTGACAATTGGTATCTTAGAAATTACAACAGCAAAATTATTTGCGACTACACTAACAAATAATACTTATACTGTGAAAAGTGGGGATAGTTTATCTTTAATAGCGCAGGCGCATGGGGAATCATTAAATGATTTAATGAAAGCTAACAATAAATGGGATGATTTGATTATTGCAGGACAAATTCTTAATGTATCTATAAAAGGTAATCGTAATATACACAAGACAGTACGAAATGAAGGTTCTACCTATTTAACAGACCAAGTTGAACAAGAAAAAATAAGAAATTCTGTTGTATTTACTTCAAATCCAATTTTAGAATATGCTTCAAGTTTTCTTGGAGTTCCTTATGTATGGGGAGGGATAAGCCCAGAGGGTTTTGATTGCTCAGGATTCACACAATATGTATTTTCACATTTTGGGGTAACATTACCAAGGGTATCGCAAGAGCAACAAAATGTAGGAAAACTTATATCTAGAGATGATCTTCAACCAGGTGATTTGGTATTTTTCGGGACGCCGGCTCATCATGTAGGAATATATATAGGAAACGGTAAAATGATAGATGCACCTCACTCAGGTGCTGTAATTAGAATCCAGTCACTAAATAGTGACTTTACGTATGGTCGTAGGGTTAATTGAAAAAGATAGAATCAAATACAATTCTACATAAAACAATGTGATAATAAGAGTCCACTCATGGAGTATTTATAATAACATTTATTTTCATTCAAGCTGGTTGAAGGCTCTAGCAACGATAGCAATTCAAGGAAATTTAGATTTGATTTATAGTACATACCAATTTTACAAAATTCTAATACAAATAAATCTTGATAATACATTGGTATGACTATGATATTAGGCACCTCAAAAAATTGAGGTGCCTATCACTTTTTTTGATAAAACAGGATGAATATCAGATTGGTGTTTATTGATACAATAAAATACAAAAGTAACTATAGAATATGAAAAGAAAGCAGAGATTTTAGTATCTCTGCTTTTTATTTTGTTCCTTTTTATTAAATAAATTTTCAAGTTTATCTGCGGCTGATGTATCTGACCTTTGTAAATTGGTAGTAAAAGTATGTTATGACTGTAAATATCCAGTATTGTAATATCTCGGCTTGACTTTTGATTTATTCTTGTATTCAATGGCTTCTTTAGGACAGGCACAGATACAGGCCATGCAGTGGGTACAATTACCAAACCAGCTAGGTTTATTCCCTTCCATTTTAATATTATTCAGAGGACATAAATCAACGCATTTCTTGCAGCCAACACATGCATTGGTAACGTAAAAGCCTTTAGCGCTAACGGAGGTTATATAAAACAGAGGATTAATAAATCTGCTTATAAATCTGCTATAAATGGTTACCTTTTCCACATGGAGGAACTGACGTTGTTTAATTCGCTCTCCAATGGCAAGGATTTGTGGAAGTGCTTTTTTTATAATGGAAGCCGCCTGAACTTTATCAGGTACCTCAAACATAGCAATATAATTTTCAGGCATAATAACCGTTGAAAAGCCCATGAAATCAAACTTCTTTTTATTACATAGCTTCCTTACATAATGTACTGCATTATGAGTATCTGTGCCGCAGGTTAAAATAAAATACGCATGAGAGCTTCCCTTAAAGTCTGTATTTTGAATAAAAGCTTCAACAACTTTTGGTATACGCCATCCATAGGTTGGAGTAACAAATATAAAAGGCTCATGGGAACGAAGGGACACTTTGATTCCTTTTTTTATCAGCTCATTCATTGAGACTACCTCATCATTAGTTATCTTTTGAATGGCCTGTGCCGTATAACGGCTGTTACCTGTACCACTAAAATATAAAATCATAAAAAAGCCTCCTAAATTTACTTAATTACTTGATTATACTATTAATAACATATTTTAATATAAAAAGTTTTAAAGTTATAGAAAAAGTTAATAGCATATAATTATTAAGATCTTAAACAAATATATAAGGCAAAATGAGATTAGTGATAATCAGCAAGTTTTGTTTCATTGTTTTAGTTATACTTATAACGGTATTAATGGAATAATGAAACTATATTGTAAAAATAACGTATATAACAGGGGGAGATAAAAAATATCAGTTCATATTTTAAAAAGAACTTTTTTAGAAATTGAATCGATGAGATACATTGAAATATTTAAATAGTGTTAAAAAAAATAATAGGGGGTAGAAATATATGAATAAAAAAATTACAAGCTCAGTTCTAGTTGCATTAATGATAGCAGGATCAACGTCTTTCTCAGCTTTTGCTGCAATGCCTACGGGTACTATAGTAATAGGAACAAAGGCTTTTGACTTAACTTATGCTAATAACTCTGCAAATGCTTCTGAAATCAGTGCTGCAATGCTCGATGGTGGATCAGTTTATTTTAAAGATTATAACGGAGACTGGATTGACAATATTAAAGGGTCAAAAGTAGCTGCAAGCCTCATACCAGCAGTAACTTATAAAAGCTCATCAGGTACAACTAATTTTGCTGCTTCTGATATAGATACAAATACAAATACGGTAGCTACATCGGCAAAAGTAAGTGCTATTTCTGCTAACCAACTTAAAGAAACATTTAATGGTAAAGTAGCTGATACAAGCAAAGTTGTTTTTACAGTTAAAAGAGAAGCGACGTCTATGACAATGGTTACTACATGGAATGATGCTAAAACAGAAGCTACATTAACTTATAAAGATAACTTACCAGAAGGTACTTATACAGTTGGTGGAATGAATAACACTATTGATATTGGATCAAGTACAGTAGCTGTTACAAAACAGAAAGTATCTAAAATTGAAATATTAGGTGATAAGGTTATTGTAGATCCTCCTATTCCTGTAGGTGCAACTAATTCTTCTAGTGGATTTTGGCCAGGAGATGGTCATGTTTCATACAAAGTACTTGATCAATATGGGGTAGATATAACAGAAAATTCACTAGCATCAAATATTAAGTGGAAAAGTACAATAGGTGCAATTAGCGCTTCAAAGGGTACAATCACCATAAGCATATTGGCCGGAGCAGGATTGAGAGATGTAGGGTATTTGACACAATATGCATCAATAACTATTACAGCTACTGATTCTGATAGTAATACACGTCAAAGTAATACACTTAAATTTGTAGATAAGGCATTGTCAGTTATGTCAGTAAATAAGATTAAAAATACGACGAAGAACATAGGGGATAGTTATACATTACCAGCAACTGTAACCGCAAGTTTAGCTGATAATACAACTAAAGACTTTGTCGTAACTTGGGATAAAGTGGCAAGCACGAAAGTAGCAGGACAATTTACGTTTACAGGTACATTAACAATGGTAGATGGAATTGTTAATACAGATAATGTAACGGCATCAGCTACACTAATTGTAGCAACACCTATTATTGATAAGACAGATATAACGAGTAAGTTTACGGATGATAATTTTAAGAGCATTGTATATTCGAAGATAGGAAAAACTGCTCCTTCGCCAATACTTGAGTCTGATGTTAAAGACATAAAATCATTAGATTTGTCTGGTGCTGAGGTAAGCGGTTCAAGCGGATTAGAGTATTTTACATCATTAACTGAATTAAATTGTTCAAATAATGAGCTAGTAACCCTAGACGTAAGTAAGAATACAGCATTAATTGCATTATCTTGTTGGGGTAATAAGCTAACAACTTTAGATGTAAGTAAAAATGTATCATTAGATATTTTACAGTGCAGTATGAATCAACTAACAAAATTAAATGTAGATCCAGCATTGACTAGTTTAAATTGCACGGATAATAAACTAACAACTATAGATTTAAGTAAGAATTTAAAATCCATGTCTTTTAAGTGCGATGAGAATGTAAAAGTACTGCATTAGAAGCGTTAACGACTACAGATGATGTGGTTATAACAATTAAATAACATATATTATTAATTAATAAGGATACTCGGATTAAGTGAGTATCCTTATTTTTTTACATTATCAATAAATCTAAAGTAATTTGTTATTAACTAGCCCTTATGATATTATGAAAATAATTATTTATACATAAGAAGGAAGTGTCTTAATATGAAACTATCATTTTTAGGTGGAGCCTATGAAATTGGGGCTAGCTGCATTTTATTTAAGATTGACAATAAGAACATATTAATGGATTCGGGCATACGTCAAAGTGCTTCAAAAGATCCCTTACCTGATTTTAGGACAATTCAAGAAACGGGTGGAGTAGACGCTATTATAATTAGCCATGCTCATTTGGACCATATAGGCAGTTTGCCTATGATAAGTAAAGAATATCCAAATGCTAGAGTATATATGAATAATATGACTAAAGATTTAGTAAGAGTATTACTATACGATAGTCTCAAAATAATGAATAACAGAGATGCTGAAATCCCACTTTATGCGCAAGTAGATGTAGAAGATATGTTAAATAGAATCTTTACTATAAATTATGAAGTCGATTTTGAAATTTTTGATTATTTAAAACTTACATTTTATAATGCTGGACATATAGCAGGAGCAAGCTGCGTATATTTGCAAGGCAATGAAGGCTCATTGTTTTATAGTGGTGATTTTTCATTATTTTCTCAAAAATCAGTAGAAGGTGCAAAAATTCCTAGATTAAGACCAGATATCGGTATTTTCGAATCAACTTATGCTGATAAACTACATTCAAATAGAGAAATTGAGGAAAATCGTCTTATAGATATTGTTAGTGATTGCATTAATACTAACGGAAAAATGATAATTCCAGCCTTTGCCTTAGGTCGCGCACAGGAAGTTATACTTATACTTAAAAAAGCGATGAATTCTAAGAAATTAAAAAAAGTTAATATATATATAGATGGTATGGTTAATGATATTAACAGGGTTTACAAATTCAATCCATTGTACCTTAAAAACACTTTAGGAAAAAAGGTGTTAAAAGGTCTGGAGCCCTTTTATGATGATAATATTATACAAGTAAAAAATAAGGAGCAAAGAGAAACCATTTTAGGAAGCGAGGATAGCTGTGTTATAATATCCAGCTCTGGTATGCTTACAGGAGGACCTAGCCAATATTATGCGCAGAAGATTGCTGCTTTAGAGAATGGCTATATAGTTATAACTGGATATCAAGATGAAGAATCACCTGGAAGAAGACTTTTAAATTTGCTGGAAACTGACAAGGAAGATAGAGTTTTAGAAATAAATGGTAAAATAGTTCCTGTAATATGCAGAGTAGAAAGAGTGGGACTATCTGCTCATGGAGACAAAAGTGAAATTCAAGCTCTCATAGCAAAACTAAGTCCTGATAATGTGTTTTTAGTACATGGTGATAGTGAAGTTATTAATACATTTGCAAAGGAAGCTGCAAGAGAAATCCGTGGTAAGCTTTTTGCACCTAAATCTGGCGAGGGATTTGATATAGAAGTTAAAGCTCCAAGACGACAATTAAGCAAACAAATCCCTTTTGTAATGAAATCAAAGAATCAACTAAATAAAGAAAATTTTAAATTATTATGGAGTTTTGTTCGTGAAAAATATATGGATAAATTTTTTACTATTGAAGAATTAACTTTCATATGGAGTGGTACAAAAATTCTTAAAGCCCTGGAAGTAGATAATTTTAGAGTTCAACTTTTAGATTCTCCTTATTTTGAAAGTGATTTAAGAAGACTTTTCTTGTTTAAGGCTAGAACGCCTGAAGATGTAACTTACGATTTATTACCTAAATCATTAAAAGCCAACGAAATAACCGATCTTGTTTCAGAAAGTTTAAGCTCCTATGAATACAAAAAACTAGGACTAAATCAAGAAGAAAGAAAAGCAATTTTGTATTTTGATTTTCCTAAAACAATAGATAAGTCTATCCATGAAGTTATTAAAACACTTGAAGGAAAAACTGGGTGGAAGATTGAGATAAATGATCAAATAAATCTTAATTCTTCTGACAAACTTATACGAAACTTATTAAAAGAGGCTGATATAAAAAAAATATCTTGCCATCTTAAAGAAAATAAAATTATAGTAACGCTAAAATCTTTTTTTGAAATCACCACAGAATTAGAAGATTTTAAGCATATTACTGGTGTGGATTTATTGATTCAAAGTGAAGGTAACATTTTATCAAATTCTAAGGTTACTGATAATAGCAGTATGTTTAGTGAATATAGCACCGCTCCACTAGAACAAAACAAAGCTTTCGAACTTATTGATGAAGCATTTATGTATGAGGAATTTAAGCCATATAAAAAAAGTATAAAGTATAATCACATTGGAAAATATATAGAGCTTACTTTTATTTCTCCGGTTGTTGGAAAAAAATATTTTGATAAACTTGAAAAGTTATCAGAAATATTAGCCTGGAATATAATCATATCAACTTCTGTTAACCAAAATGCCATTATAAATTTAGTATTACAGTTATGTGATAAAAATGATGTTAAATTAAAAAAGAATCCCGCTTTTAATGAAACTGCTTTAAAAGTTAGCTTAAAGTGTGAAAATATAGATGATGTTATATTTCTTAAAATAAAAGAAACATTTGAACATAACACCGGATGTACTTTAGCCCTGGGATAAAATTAGTGGTAATAGTAGTAGTTTAATCGCAGTAGATATTATTGATTAACAAAGATATTCATATTAAGTGGGTATCCTTGTTTTTTTGCATCAACCGTATTCACATCTTATTAATTAACTATTTATTTTAAATTAAAAACTTTTTAAAGTGCATTGAAAAAGTTTATTTTAAGTGGTATACTAAATTTGTAATGAAAACGTTTAATAATTACAAAGCCATGAGACAATAAATTTGCAAATAAGTTAAATTAAATAAAAAAGTAGGAGATGGTTCTGGTGAAGGGAAAAAGAAAAATTAGCAATACTCTAATATATGTTTTCGGTGCACTTAGTGGACTTTTGTTTGGTTATGATACAGGAGTTATTTCAGGTGCAATTCTGTTTATTCAAAAACAAATGCATCTTAATTCATGGCAACAAGGCTGGGTTGTTAGTTCTGTATTACTAGGGGCTGTTCTAGGTGCTGCGATTATTGGACCAATGTCTGATAAGTATGGACGTAGGAAATTGATTTTACTATCATCGATTATTTTCTTTGTTGGTGCACTTGGATCAGCATTTTCACCAGGGCTTTTTACATTGATTTTATCACGTATTGTCCTTGGTATGGCGGTAGGTGCTTCATCTGCCTTAATTCCAACATACTTAGCAGAATTATCACCTGCAGAAAAACGTGGTTCTGTGTCAAGTTTGTTCCAGTTAATGGTAATGAGTGGTATTTTATTAGCTTATATAACTAACTATAGTTTCTCTGATTTGTATACGGGTTGGCGTTGGATGCTTGGCTTTGCTGCTATTCCGGCCGCAGTTCTTTTCCTAGGAGGTCTTGTATTGCCAGAAAGCCCTCGTTTTTTAGTTAAAGACGGTCGGTTTGAAGAGGCCCGAGATGTCTTAGAACAAATGAATAAACATAATGAAAGTGCTGTTAATAATGAACTTGTCCAGATTAAGAAACAAGCTGAAATGAAAAGTGGAGGAATTAAAGAATTACTGGGTAAATTTGTTCGACCAGCATTGGTTATTGGTGTTGGGCTAGCTATTTTCCAACAGGTTATGGGTTGTAATACAGTTCTTTACTATGCACCAACTATATTTACTGAGGTCGGATTTGGTGTTCAAGCGGCTTTACTTGCTCACATCGGAATTGGGATTTTTAACGTAATTGTTACTGTTGTAGCTGTCATGATAATGGATAAAATTGATCGTAAAAAGATGTTGATTTATGGGTCTATTGGAATGGGAACTTCATTATTAATTATGAGTTTTTCAATGAAGTTCTCTCATGGATCATTAACTGCTGCAATTATTTGCGTTATCGCATTAACCGTTTATATTGGGTTTTTCTCAGCTACTTGGGGACCTGTAATGTGGGTGATGATTGGTGAAGTATTCCCTCTAAATATTCGTGGACTCGGCAACTCATTTAGTAGTGTAATTAATTGGGGTGCTAACATGATTGTATCATTAACATTTCCTCCATTACTGAATTTCTTTGGGACTGGTAGTTTGTTCATAGGTTATGGTGTCCTTTGTTTTGTTTCAATATGGTTTGTTAAATCTAAGGTGTTTGAAACACGTAACCGTTCTCTTGAAGAGATTGAAGCTACTCTTAGAGCTCGTGTTAGTGAAAACGATAAGCAAGATATTTGTAGTTAGAATTTCTAAATATTACATTCAAATGGCCCCATATCATTAGATATGGGGCTATTGTTTTTATAAAAGTAGATTGTTTTATGAGATTTTTTAAATATATGTTATGTTAATCAAACAAAGAGGGCAATATATATGATAAACTAATAAGACTAACAAAAGTTAAATAGAAGAAGAGAGGTGTATTAAATGGGATTTATTAAAGGCATATTTAATAAAAAAACTCAAAATGTAATAAATGATTATAAAAATAAAACTCCAGAAGATATAAAATATATTGATTCGTATATAGATATAATTAAACTAGCATTAGTGAAGAATAATATAACTACTGTTGAATTATTTTATTCATTTGATGGTGGAGAATTATTTGATAAGATCAAGGGTGAAAATTCATCTAGCAACATTTTAGTTTTATACAAAGGAGATATTGACAATTTAATTGCAAAAAACGGATATACTAGTGTGTGTCACTCAAAACGAGGTAATTATTCTTTAGTTATTTTTCAACATCAATTTATATATGAAGAGTTATTTGGAGTTGAATTATGGAATGATGGAAGTTCAACACCTGAGAAAATACATGCATTTAATTGTTACATAACAGAAAAAATTAACTATTTTGCAGGAATGAATTGTGAAGTTATGGGTATAGGTGTAGGAAATATCAACAAGAAACAGTATGAAAATTTTATGGAAGATTATCACAATGAAGTTAAAACACCTAAGATTAAAGCAAATCCAGGTAAAGTAGCAATATATACAGGGATTGCATCTACAATTGGGGCCGGATTACTTATAGGTTTAAAGATATTGTCTAAAAAAGATAAGAAATAACACAGGAAATCATACATTTAATAAAAAAATCACGCTAATCCTAGCGTGATTTTTTATTTATTAAACAAAATGTTATTCAATACACATAAAAATATCATTTTTATATTTCATTTGGAATCACTCCTTCAACCATGTGTTAACTATAGTATAATCAAATTAATTTTATTTTGCTGTTCCATTTTTGCTAATATAGTTTTATGTTGACAGTTATGCTTAATATATCATATATTATAAATACATATTCGATTTTAGAATATAGTAAAATGTAATTAGCAGCGAAGATTTTTATAAATTCAATTTAAATGGCTGTAAATTATGTCTGGAGGGAATTGAATATGTTAGTTTGGAAGGATAATTTTTCAATTGGAATGGAGATAATTGATGTTCAACATAAACATTTGTTTGATATAGGAAATCAAGCTTATTTATTATTAGAAAATGGATTAAAGGTTGATAAATATGATGATATAAATTTAATAATAGAAGATTTAGAAAGGTATACTATATACCATTTTAAGTGTGAAGAAGAATATATGCTTGAAATCAATTATTCTGGGTATGAAAATCAAAAGAGAGATCACACTGAATTTATTGATAAAATACACAAAATGCGTTTAGTTGATATCGACAAAGACCAACAGGAAGCTATAGAAGATTTGCTAGCGGTTATCTTTAACTGGCTTATAGATCATATATTAGGTGAGGATAGATTGATAATGGGAATATAGCTTAATAATAAATCTAAAAGAAACACTAGAAAAACAATTAAACCCAGTAACTGCAATAGTTATTGGGTTTAATTGTTTTTTGAAAACTCACAAGTAAAGGTTTTAATATAAAACTGTATCCTTGACGTGAAGGTTATAGTAGAGTAATATACTTCATCGGGGGTGAATTATGGATACAAAATATTATAAAATCGAAGAAGTTGCGACTATTACTGGACTTACAAAAAGAACTTTAAGGTATTATGAAGAATTGGAACTTATAATCCCTAAGAGAACAGATGCTTCTTATAGATTATACAGCGAAGAAGACATTGATAATATTAATAGAATAAAGGATCTAAGAGAAAGCCTAGGATTTTGTTTAAATGATGTTAAAGTTATTCTAGATTTAGAAAAAGACTTTAAACGAATTTTCAAAGAAAACTTAAAAGATGATATTATGATAAATAAATCTATAAACCTTATTAAAAAACAAATAACATCAATCGAAGAAAAAGAGCTTTCACTTGGTAAATCTAAAGAAAAATTTAAAATAGCTCTAAAAAAACTTGAAGAATTTCATCGAACAAAACAGGAGGAATAATTTAATGAAAAAAATCGACTACAAATGGACAGCACTATCATGTACTACACTGGGGGCTCTCTTTTCAGTTCTTAGTGGAAGTACATTGCTTATAGCACTTCCATCTATTATGAAAGACTTACACACAAGTATGAGTATAGTTACTTGGACTATTATGGGATACATGCTTGTAATGACAATATTGGTTCCTTCAATTGGAAGGATGGCAGATATGGTGGGCAGGAAAAAACTTTATGTCAGTGGATTCGCAGTTTTTACCTTAACATCGATTTTATGTTCAATCTCTCAAACGGGACTTCAACTCTTGGTATTTAGAATGATCCAAGCGGTTGGAGGAGCTCTAATGGTGGCAAATAGTACTGCAATAGTTGCAGATGCTTTCCCTAAAAGAGAACTTGGAAAGGCACTTGGAATAAACAGCATGATAATATGCGTGGCGTCAGTTGCTGGACCTATACTTGGAGGCTTTCTTATAAGTATTGGTTGGAGAAGCATTTTTTATATTAACATCCCAATAGGTATTATCGGAACATTTTGGGCAGCGTTTAAACTTAAAGAGACAAAAGTACCTTTTGAAAAACAAAAGTTTGATATAAATGGTACAGTTGCTTTTTCAGCAGGGATGCTTGCACTACTAACAGCATTAACTTTAGGTGGTTTTAGTGGATGGTTTAATATTTATGTATTAACATTATTTTTAGTAGCAATTATCCTTTTAACATTGTTTGTTAAAATAGAAAATACAGTCGAGGCTCCTATGCTTGATTTAAGGTTACTTAAAACTAGAGTACTTGCATTTGCATTTGCAGCTAATTTTCTAAATGGTGTTGCAAGAGGAGCAGTAACATTTTTATTAATATTTTACTTACAAGGAGTAAAAGGAGTGGACCCAATGCTTGCTGGGATACTTTTATCACCATTCGCAATAGCTATGATGATTGTGTCACCATTTAGTGGGTGGTTATCAGATAAATATGGTGTAAGGATTTTAAGCTCAGTAGGACTTCTTATCTCCGCTGTAGGACTTGCAGGGCTTATGATTATAAAGCCTGACACACCTATTATTGAACTTATTATATGGATGTCAATTATGGGATTTGGATCAGGAATGTTCTTTGCACCAAATACAAGTGCAATAATGGGAGGTGTACCTGCAGATAAGAGAGGCATAGCTGCTGGACTTCGTACAATGCTAACTAATGCTGGAATGGTACTCAGTATTGCAATTTGCATGGCGATTATTTCATCTAGTATATCACCTGATGCTATGCAAGCACTCTTCGTTGGATCACAAGTAGGTGGTCAAGGAATTGCTACTGGTCAATTTATTACAGGCCTTCGAACAGCATTTACGCTTTGTTTTGTTTTTAGTTTACTAGCCGCATTTATATCCTATTTAAGAGGACCAAGTGCAGTATGGGAGGAAGAGGAAGAAGAAAAAGAAGATAGAGTTTACAATTAAATAAAAAGTGCACTTAAACTATAATATATACCCCGTGGAGTAGATTTTCTTAAAAAAATACTCCACGGGGTATTTTTATGTTAGATAAAATAACCTAAAGAACTCAAGTAGTAATAACAAATACTCGATAAATATATTATAGTATATATTTAATAAAGTATCAGAAAGTATATTACAAAGTATGAATTATATGTTAATATGTATTCAAGAATATTTTTAAAGTTCAATTAAACATAAAGGAGGAGGGACATAATGGGTGTTAAACATTCGGATGTTGTAGAAAAACAGGAAAGCGAAGATAATAAAAGGGGTATGTCTATAAGAAAAAAAATACCTTTATTTTTCGGAATACTAATAGCTATATCTATGATGACAATTTCTATTTTTACTTATATAAAGTCATCACAAATAATATCAAATCAAGATGGGATAAGACAAGCAGTGGATCAATTGGCAAATGGAGTTTATATAATATCAATAATTGTAATTATAATTTCTATATTAATAGGTATAGTTTTATCAAGGTTATTAATAAAACCATTAACAAAGGTAACAATATTAATTGATAAAACTTCTAAATTGGATTTAAGTGATGACGAGGATATAGAAAATTTAACTCTAATCAATGATGAGTTTGGAGATATAGCTAGGACTATAGTTAATATGAGAAAAACATTAAAAGATGTTGTAAAGGATTTAATAGAAGCATCAGAAAATATAAGTAATAATGAACATTCTGTTGAAGAACTTGCGAATGCATTAAAAATTAAGGCAGAAGAAAGTTCTAGTGAAACCAAAACATTATCATCTGGAATGGAAGAAACTGCGGCGACAGCACAAGAAATTTCAGCTTCTTCAGGAGAAATGAAAAATATGGTTAGTTCAATAGCTGCGAAGGCGTCAGAAGGAACAAGTATAGCACAAAACATTGTTCAAAAAGCAATGGGAATTACAATGGGAACAACTGGTTCTAAGGAAGAAACGGATAAAATATATGGTAATATAAAAAACAAGTTAGAGGCTGCAATAAATGATTCAAAAGCAGTTGAAGAAATACATGGGCTTGCAACTTCAATACTCCATATAACTAGCCAGACTAATTTATTAGCTCTAAATGCGGCGATTGAAGCTGCTAGGGCTGGAGAAGCAGGAAGAGGATTTGCTGTAGTGGCAGATGAGGTTAGAAAGCTGGCAGAGCAATCCGGAGATACAGCAGCTAATATTCAAAATGTAGTTAAAGTGGTAAGTGATTCTGTAAAAAATCTATCCGCTAGTTCGCTTAAAATGTTGAATTTTATGGATGAAGAGGTTTCTTTGAATTATGAAATTATTATGGGCACGGGTAAAGAATATACAGATGATGCAGAGAATTTTAATAAATTTATGAAGGAATTTGATGAAACAGCGAAACATTTAAATGAATCAATAAATGGAATTTCAATTGCAATAGATCAAGTAGCAGGTACGGTTAATGAAGGCGCAGAAGGTATATTTAAGATATCAGATAAGAGCGTCGATATTGTAAACGAAACGGAAGCAATAAAAAATACTACTAGTGGTAACAAAATTAGTGCAGAAAAATTAAGAAATATAATCTCGAAATTTAAAATGTAATAAAAATAGGACTGAAAAATTATTTCAGTCCTATTTTTTCACCCATTAATACAGCAGTTTCAAAACCTAATTGTGTTTGAATTAACAAATTATCGTCAATTTTTATAGCATTTTTCTTAAATAGTATAATTACAGTGGAGCCACCAAATTTAAAATACCCTTTCTCATCTCCTTTTATAACTTTTGAGTCCTTGCTGTAACTTTGAATAATTGTACCTACACATGTTGCACCGACTTCAATATAGATAGTATCGCCAAAATTATCTGAGTGAAAGACACTCCATTCTCTTTTATTTTGACAAAATAATTTATTTATATTTTTTAGAGCAACGGGATTTACAGAATAATAATGACCTTTTATTTTAGTAGTACCTCCGCATATTCCATTGTCAATAAAATGAAATCTATGATAATCAGTTGGACATAATCTAAAGATTAAGCATGTCCCTTCATTGTATAAACTGTATATTTTATCATCTTGTAGTAGTTCTTTAAGTGAATATGTAAAGCCTTTAATTTGAACTATTTTATTTAAGTTAATATTTTCATAAGCAGATATTTTTCCATCACAAGGTGATATTAAAATATTATCATTTTTATCAATTATTCGGGCACCTGGTTTTAATGACCTTATAAAAAACTCATTAAAAGATGAATATTCATTATAACTCTTAGTATACATAGACATATCAATATCAAGTACCTTAATAAAACTCTTGATTTTTTTAGAACTCATTTTTGTATCGCAATAATAACCGTATAATTTCGAAAAAAGTTTTTTCTTAAGTAGTAATTCAACTAGCCCTTTGCCGGAAGGAGAGGAATAAGATCAATTTAAATATTTTTCACCAGCTACTTTTTCGATCTCATATTTATTTTGTTTTCTATTGTAATATTTAATCATAAAAACACCTCGATTTTAATAGGATTGTAGTTTGTTATTATAATTTACCAGATTTTATTATAGAAATTAATAACCAAAAGCCCATGAAGGCTGCACTTAAGAAACCAGTTATGCCAATAATTGTTACGTTGTATATTTTAGGACCTATATTAGAATTTAAAATTGTTGAAGATCCTATAATCGTAGAAGAAATAATAAGGGCAGAAACCAATCTATTTATACCTTTATTTAACTCGTTTATAGGAGTGCTTAAATTTTTGTGTTCAAGCTGTAGTTTAGCCCTTCCACTTATTAAGCTGTCAGATAATTCTATAATTTTTGAGGGAAGTCTAAATGAATCTTTAATAAATGAATATGAATGGATAAGTAAAGTGTTAAAATCTAAATTAGTTAATATAGAAAATTTATTATTAGCTTTTACATAAGGGATAGCTATATCAATTATTTTTATATCAGGAGCTATGCTTGCGATTACTCCTTCTAAAATTACAAGAGATCTTATTAAAAGTGTAAAATCACGAGGCAGGCGAATATTGTTTTGCCTAGCTATATCAAAAACTTCAGAAAGCATAACAGAAATTTGAATATTATTTAAAGAAGTTGAAAGGTAATTTACAATAAGATAATCTAAATCTTCATAGAGTTTATTTCTATCGACATATCCCTTTCTTATGCCTATAGTTAAAAGAGCGGAAATCATTTTATTTATATCATTAAGCGCAATCGCCGATATCATATCATTTAATGTTGATTTTATGGAACTTGATAGGTTACCCATAATTCCAAAGTCAATAAAACAAATTTTGCCTTCACATATAAATATATTTCCAGGATGTGGGTCGCCGTGAAAAAATCCATCTTGTAGGATTTGCTTTAGATAAGATAAAGCTAATTTTTTACCTAAATCATTAACATCATAATGCCCAATTAAAAGATTTTTTTTATCATCGACTTTAAAACCATAAATTCTTTCCATGGTTATAACCTTAGTACTTGATAAATCGTGAATAACATAAGGCACGTATAAGAATGTTATATCTTTATTAAAATCTCTAAATTTATCCATGTTTTCAACTTCGTTGTTAAAGTCAAGTTCGAGTTCAGTTGTTAAAAGGATTTCGTGAAGCGCTTCTTCTGGGTCAATTAGTGCATCAGCGAATTTTGCTTTAGTGAACTTTACTATGCGAATCAATATAGAAATATCTGTTTTCATCTTTTCAGCAATATCAGGTCGTTGCACTTTTACTACAACCTGGCGACCATCCTTTAAAGTTGCTTTATGTACTTGAGAAATAGATGCAGAAGCTAAAGGTTTTTCATCAAAGGTTTTAAAGCACTCCGTTGTTGATATTGAAAATTGATCGAAAAATACTCTTTTTACTGTCTCGATGCTTTCTGGAGGGACTCTATCTTGGAGTTTCGAAAGCTCACTTATATAATCAGGCGGTAATAAATCTGGCCTAGTACTTAATATTTGTCCAATCTTTATAAAAGTAGGGCCAAGTTCTTCAAAGGCTTTTCTTAAATTTTCAGGGAGTTTATTTTGTTTATTAAGCTTAGAGTCTACAATATATCCAAAGCCATAAGACCCAAGAACTTTAACAATTTTTTTGAAGCGATTAACAGAACTTCGTCTCATTTTATACCTCACTTAGATTATCACCTTCACAGCTGTTTATAGCCTTAGGTCTCTTAATATTAATGATTTCACAAGGTAAATTAAATTCCTAGTGAAGTTTTTTACTAGTTATAATATATAATGCCGTATTTAAAAGGAGTAGACTTTATTTAAAATAGGTAGTTGAAAATAAAAGCCCTATAGGAAATTAGGACTCTTATTAGATTTGAATTTGTAAAGTTATGATTGACTTATTTCTAAATTTGCCAATCTTTTATTTACATTTTCAATATCTTCTTTAGTTGCAAAATTCATATCCTTTAGAAGTAAAATCATATCTTCTTTTGTTAAAGGGTTCTTATCTTTTGTCAAAGTGATTTCTTCTTCTTTCTTTTCTTTTACAGTTCGTTTCAGTTCTTCGGATAAACATTTACCCTCATCTAGGGTGAGCTTACCCTTTTGTACAAAATCATCTATTAAATTTGTAGCTTTTTCAAAAGTGTATGCTGCAGAGCCTAGTCCAGCAAGAAAAAAATTCTTTATATCATTATTCAATTAAAACACCTCCACTTAATAGTATATAATGTATATTATATACTATTAAGTGGATTAAAATTCTAATAATAGATAAACAGCGTAATATGTATATCAATATTTTTTACAATTCATTTTTTTACTATCTATAGGTTGACATATTTATGAAAGTGTAATATCATATTGAGGTAGAAATAAAATATGCACCCATAGCTCAGTTGGATAGAGCGTCCCCCTCCTAAGGGGAAGGCCGGAGGTTCGACTCCTCTTGTGTGCACCAAAAAAGCTAGCAAAGGAATCCTTTGCTAGCTTTTTTTATAAGCAATATAATTATTGTATAGTTCAAAAAGGAATATAAGTATAATTGTATTGAAAATATGTTATTTAAGAAGTATACTATAAAGAATAAAAATTATTTAAAAATAATTATTTATAAATAAGGGGTTTACATGAAAGAATATTTTATTCATGAAGCATTAAAGGAAGCGAAAAGATCATTATTACTAAATGAAGTACCTGTAGGTGCGGTCATAGTAAAGGACAATAAAATAATTGCTAGAGCACATAATCTAAGAGAAACAATGCAGGATGCCACTGCCCATGCAGAAGTTTTGGCTATAAAAGAAGCTTGCGTAATTTTAAATAGTTGGAGATTAACTGGATGTGATATGTATGTAACTTTAGAACCATGTCCGATGTGTGCAGGTGCTATATTACAGTCTAGGATAAGCAAACTATATATAGGTATTTTCGATCCTAGTGTAGGAGCTTGTGGTTCCGTCATTAATGTTATTCAAAATGATGATTTAAATCATTGGACAGAAATAAATTGGTTATACAATGAAGAATGTGGTAATTTATTAACTGATTTTTTTAAAGATAAAAGATAGTTTAAAGGAGAAATAATTATGGAAAATAATATAAATAGTAAAGTCTTGGATAAACTTACTAAAATATGCTTATGTAAAGTTATATCAAAGGCCACTATAAAAAAGGCTATAAAAAATGGTGCAAAAACATTAGAAGATGTTCAAAAGGTAACAGGAGCAGGATCAGGTGGATGTAGAGGTCATAGATGTACACCTATGATAGAGGACATTATAAAACAAGAGTTAGAGAAAGAAAACTAAAATTATGGTAATTTCAAGTTAGGTTTTTAATGACATTTGTATGATAGAAACGAAGCCAATAGGTTTCGTTTTTATTTTTTTTGAAAGATTTTATAAAGAAATATTTAGTATATTTTATGTGTTTTAAATCATAATAAAAAATAACTTTAAAATAAAACAAATAATACTATTTTTGTATTGACAACGTTATCATAATATATTAAAATGAACACAAGTGAAAGTAAACGAAGAAAAAGTAAAATGCAAACGAACACAAATATATTAAAATAAAACAATAAGGAAGGATAAATTATATGTTTCCTGAAGAAAGAAAATCAAAAATATTAAATAGCTTGAATAAATATGGAAAAGTAAAAGTGTGCGATTTATCTCAGCAATATGAAGTGTCAGAAGTTACCATTAGACGTGACCTTCAAGAGTTAGAAGAGGATAAAATGATTAAAAGAGTACATGGTGGGGCAGTGCTAAATGGGAATACTAAATTTGAACCTACTTTTTCAGAAAAAATAGATAAGTTTTATGATGAGAAAGAATCTATTGGAAGGCTTGCAGCATCAATTATAGTAGATGGAGATACAATAGCACTAGATGCAGGCACAACAACCATTAGCATTGCTAGGCAAATAACAGCTAAAAATATAACTGTTTTGACAAATTCTGTAGATGTAGCCTATGAGCTTGCTAAAAAAAGAGATGTTGAAGTTATTATTACTGGAGGTACACTTAGGTGGGAAACAAGAGCAATGGTAGGCCCGGTTGCAGATAATGCACTTAAAAATTTTAGGGTAGATAAAGTTTTTATAGGAACTAATGGTATTTGTGATAGCGATGGTTTAACTACTCCAAATATTATTGAGGCTAACACAAAACGAGAAATGATAAAAATTGCAGATCAAACTATAGTAGTATGTGATCATACTAAATTTGGAACAGTCTACTTTGCGAAAATAGTTAATTTAGATAGTGTTGATATTATAGTTACAGACAATCAAATAGACAACAACATCATTGAAGAATTTGAAGAAAAAGGCGTAAAAATTATCAAAGCTAAATAATTATGGGGGGTGAGTGAATGATAGTAACAGTGACATTAAATCCAGCAATAGACAAAACTATTGAAATAGATGACTTTAAAATTGGTAATGTCAATAGAATATCATCCACAAGAATTGATGTTGGAGGAAAAGGAATTAACGTATCTAAAGTTATTAAGGAATTACAGTATAAAAGCTTAGCATTAGGCTTTGTAGGTGGAAGTAGTGGAAATCAAATAAAAGATTATTTAAATGATTCAAACATTAACAATGATTTTTTATCTGTAAATGGAGAAACTAGGACTAATATAAAAATATTTGATAAAGTTAATAATACACATACAGATATAAATGAGAATGGCCCTAGTGTAACGGTAGATGATATCGCTAATATAAAAGGAAAGATTATGGAACATTGTGATGAGAAATCATTAGTAATCCTTTCAGGTAGTGTGCCAATTGGAGCAAGCAGTAGCATATACGGTGATATAATTAAAGATATAAAAAGTAAGGGCGGCAGAGTTATATTAGATGCAGATGGCGATATGCTAATGCAGGGAATAAAAGCTGGTCCTTATATAGTGAAACCAAATGTTTGCGAGCTTGAAAAGGCATTTGGTATTAGCATTGATAGTGAAGAGAAAGTTATTGAAACTGCTAAAAAGATATTAAAGTATGGAGTTAAATTTGTAGTGATTTCGCAGGGATCAGAAGGGTCATTAGTTATAAGTAGCGACAAAATCGCAAAGGTAGTTGGTCTAAAGGTAGAAGTTAAAAGTACAGTTGGGGCGGGAGATTCAATGGTTGCAGCAATGGCTGTAGGAACCCAGAATAACTATGGTTTTGAAGAAACGATGAAACTTGCTTGTGCAACCAGCGCTGCTAATGTAATGACTGAGGGGACTCAGACGGGAAGGTTAATTGATATAGAGAAGCTAAAAAAACAAGTGACTATAAAATATCTATAAGAAAGGGTGATTATTAATGAATATAACTGAGTTATTAAATGTTAATCTAATTAAACTTGAACTTACTAGCAAAACAAAAGAGGATGTAATTATAGAGATGGCAACAATATTAGATGAAAATGGAAAATTGCTAGACAAAGATAAATATGTAAAAGCCGTACAAGATAGAGAAAAAGAATTTTCAACAGGAATAGGAATGGGTATAGCAATTCCTCACGGTAAAAGTAGTGGAGTTAAAGAGGCCGCATTAGTATTTGGAAGAAGTGTTAATGGAATTGATTATCAATCTATGGATGATGAATTAGCTAATATATTCTTTTTAATAGCAGTACCTGAAGAATCAAGTGATGAGCATTTAAAGATATTAAGCCAGATTTCTAGAAAATTAATGCATAAAGATCTAAGAGAGAGTTTAATGAAAGCAAGTAGTCCTGAAGAAATAATTACTTTATTAGAGAAATAGACATTATATGTTTTCTATATTTTTACAATGATTAAAAAATATTTTAAATTAAGTTAATAGGGGGAATGTTTATGAAATTCGTAGCAATTACTTCATGTCCAACAGGAATAGCACATACTTATATGGCAGCCGAGGCTCTTTCAATGGCTGGAGAAGAATTGGGCATTGAAATTAAAGTAGAAACTCAGGGGTCTGTAGGAGCAGAGAATCAATTGACAGAAGCTGATATAAGGGAAGCAAGAGTTGTAATAATTGCAGCTGATACCAATGTTTCAAAGGAACGTTTTGAAGGGAAGACTATAATTGAAGTTGGGGTAAAAGATGCAATTAAAGATGCAAAGGGTCTTATACAGAAAGCAATAGACATAAAATTGGAAGATAAAAACACTTCAAAACAAGGGAGTGAAAAAAAAGAAGAAAAGGTTGAGAGAAAGGGTGTTTATAAGCACCTAATGACAGGGGTTTCTTATATGATTCCTTTTGTAGCTGCGGGAGGTATTTTAATTGCACTATCTTTTGCTTTTGGAATATATGCATTTAAAGTACCAGGATCTATAGCAGAGGCCTTAAAGAACATTGGTGGCGGTAATGCAATGGCACTTATGTATCCGGTACTTGCAGGTTTTATAGCATTCTCTATTGCAGATAGACCGGGTCTTGTACCGGGTATGGTTGGTGGTATGCTAGCGGCAACGGTAGGTGCTGCATTTCTAGGTGCAATGGCAGCAGGTTTCGTAGCTGGTTATACTGTACTTTTCTTAAAGAAAGCAATCCAGTTACCAAAATCGTTACAAGGGTTAATGCCGGTTATAATATTGCCAGTTTTATCTACGATGGTAGTAGGACTTGTAATGATATATGTTATTGGAAAACCCGTTAGTGCATTAACTGTGGTAATGTCAAAATACTTAACTAATTTAAATGGAGCAAACGCAGGACTTCTCGGAATTATTCTTGGTTTAATGATGGCTTTTGACATGGGTGGACCATTTAATAAAGCAGCATATACTTTTGGTGTGTCAACATTGGCATTGGCTCCTTCTTCTGCGATAATGGCAGCAGTAATGGCGGCAGGAATGACTCCTCCACTAGGAATTGCGCTTGCAACAGTATTAGCAAAAAAGAAATTCACAGCAGAAGAAAGAGAATCAGGAAAATCTGCTTGGGCATTAGGGGCTGCATTTATAACAGAGGGTGCAATACCATTTGCTGTAGCAGATCCACTTAGAATAATACCTTCAACAATGGCAGGTGCGGCAGTTACCGGAGCGCTATCTATGATATTTAAAGCATCTATAGTAGCTCCGCATGGTGGTATATTTCTCTTGTTTATCCCTCATGCAGTTACTAATTTAGGTGGATATATAATTGCAATAGTAGCTGGTACAATAGTAACTGGAGTTATGGTTTCAATATTAAAGAAGGATGTTGTTTTAAAAAAAGTAAATTAGTAAATAAGATAGTTTTAAATTAATGTATAAAGTTAAATTCACTCCTTAGAAAGCAAATGTTTATGTTTGCAACTAGGAGTGAATTTTGCGTTTAATTAGAAGATTTAATCTATAAATAATATAAAAAAATATTTTGTATATTTATCTTTACTTTTTTATCATAGTTAGAGACAATAAGGAGAAGATTAATTATATATAAATAAAAACAATTATTAAAACTGTATGATAAAGGGGAGATTGATTATGGATCCGATAGCTTTTAATATATTTGGCTTAGATATTAGATGGTACGGCATATTTATTGCAATGGGAATGATGATTGGAATTACATTAGCTAATTTTACTTGTAGGTTAAAAAGCCTTGATTATGATGAGTTTTTAAATATTGTACTGATATCTTTTCCTATGGCTATTATTGGAGCTAGAGCTTATTATGTGATTTTTGAATTTAGTCAATATAAAGATAACTTAATAGGTATCTTTAATATACGCCAAGGTGGGCTGGCTATTCATGGCGGGATTATATTTGGGATGATAACAGCATATATATATACAAGATATAAAAAAGAGAGTCTCCTAAAATTTGTGGATGTGGCAGCGCCGTCTATAATTATCGCGCAAGCTATAGGAAGATGGGGGAATTTTTTTAATAGTGAAGCTCATGGTGGGCCAGTTACGCAGGGATTTATAAGTATATTCCCTAATTTTATACAAAAGGGTATGTTAATAGATGGAGTGTATTATCAACCAACTTTTCTTTATGAATCAATTTGGAATGTAGCAGTAGGTTTATTATTAATTTATTTATTAACAAAGGCATTAAAGCGTGGTACAGTCTTTTTCACTTATATAGGATTATATTCTTTAGGAAGATTTTTTATTGAAGGATTAAGAACCGATAGTTTAATGCTAGGCAGTATAAGAGTAGCTCAGCTAATAAGTTTATCAGGTATTGCTTTATGGATTATTTTTATTGTTATAAATTATAGAAAAAGAAACTCGTATTATTAATTTAGTTTTAAAATAAGAATAAGTGTATATATATAAGTAAGGTGTGAAATATTATATAATGTGATATTAATAATATATTAACAAATAGCTATTGAAATTACTATTTATTAATAGTATAATTATTTATGTTGCACTAATCATGTGTATACAAAAATAATTATACTTTGTGGAGAGATGTCCGAGTGGTTTAAGGAGCATGCCTGGAAAGCGTGTGTAGGGGAAACCCTACCGAGGGTTCGAATCCCTCTTTTTCCGCCAGTTTATATTTCCGTACTAGCCGGGGAGTTAGCGGTGCCCTCAACCTGCAATCCGCTACAGCAGGGGTGAATTCCTCGCCAAGGTTATAAAATGTGTGGTCTGACTTATATAAGTGGTGTTGAGAACTGGGCCCCACGCAATGAAAATTCATGAACCCCGTGAGATTCGGAAGGAAGCAGCGGTAAGTGGACACTTTCATGTGCCGTGGACCAACCTGGTTTGAGCTAACTGTATAGGTATCGCGCATAGTTTATTTATCGAAGCGAGGTGTACGGTTTACATAAGAATTATAAGATACCTTTATAGGTATCTTTTTTTTACATATGAATTAAGACAATATTAATGATATAATTAGGTAAATTCTAAAATAAGGTTGCAAATTAATAAGTATTTAAAATAAAGTAAATACTATTATTAAAAAGAGGTGAAATTTGTGGCATATATGGCTTTATATAGAGAGTGGAGACCAAGAACTTTTGGAGATGTAGTAGGTCAAGAGCATGTTACTATAACTTTAAAAAACCAAATAAATAACGAGCGAATAGCTCATGCATATCTTTTGTGTGGTACAAGAGGGACTGGAAAAACTTCAACGGCTAAGATATTAGCCAAAGCAGTTAATTGTTTAAACTCAGATAATGGTGAACCTTGCAACGAATGTGAAATGTGTAAGAAGATAAATGCAGGAACAGCGATAGATGTTACAGAACTTGATGCGGCATCACATAATGGAGTAGATAATATCCGTGATATAATTGAAGATGTTCAGTATCCACCACAAGAGGCGAAGTATAAGGTCTACATTATAGATGAGGTTCATATGTTATCTATAGGGGCAGTTAATGCTTTCCTAAAGACACTAGAGGAGCCACCAAGTAACATAATATTTATATTAGCAACTACTGATCCTCAAAAACTGCCAATAACGATATTATCCAGATGTCAAAGATTTGATTTTAAGAGAATAAAAAGTTCAGATATATTTGATAGGCTTAGAAAAATAGTTACAGAGCAAGGGGTTTTTGCAGAAGATAATAGTTTGAAATTAATATCAAGGGTCTCTGATGGAGCAATGAGAGATGCCCTAAGTATTCTAGATCAGGCAATATCAATGAATGAAGGCAGTGTAGAGTACGATAATGTTGTAGAAATGTTAGGTCTTGTAACTAATGAAAGTCTTATAAAGCTTTCGGATAGCATAATAGATAGAAATATAGAAACCTCAATAAAGGGGATAAATGATATAGTTTCTAGTGGCAAGGATGTATATGTATTTATAAAAGATATGACTACACATATGAGAAATCTTTTGATGGTTAAGGTAAGTGATAATGCTTATGATATTCTGGATATGTCTAGTGAAAATATAGAGATTTTAAAGAAGCAGGCGGCCTCTATTAGAATAGAAGAAATCATGAGGAACATAAAGATACTTCAGGATGCAGAGCAGCAAGCTAAATGGAGTAAACAAAATAGAATTTATTTAGAACTTGCAGTTATTAAGATGTGTAAAATTGAATACGATACATCAAAAGAAGTTCTACTAGCTAGGGTAAATAAGTTAGAAGAAATAATAAAACAGGGTAAGATAACTGTTGCATGTGAAAGCATAACAACTAGGGCTACTGAAAACAGTGGGTCTAAAATAGAAAATAAGACAAAGAAAAAAACAGAAATAAGACCAGTTCAAATTCATAATGCTAATTCTAATTTAACAGTGGAAATTGTGAAAAAATCCTTTAAAGATATCTTAGATATGTTTAAGACCCGAAGACACATGGTTATATACGCTTCTTTGATGACGGGAGAAATTGTATCCTGTAATGGAGGGGTTATAGAACTTGGTTACGAAAAGCAATATGCCTTTAATAAAGTTAGGCTTGAAAAAGAGGAAAATAAAAATGTAATAGAAGAAATATTCTCAGAGCTACTAAAAGAACCAGTAAAAATAAAATATACTATAGAAGCACAGGAGAAAGAAGAAAAATCACCAGAGGATATATTAAAAGAGACATTTGGAGAAGATATTGTGGAAATATTAGATGAATAGGTATAGGATATTAGATAAATATTAGATTAATTAAATATTTAATAAATCTAAATTGTTTACAAAAAATATTTGTTTGATTAATGGAAATTATTATAGTTATTAGTATATAATAATATAGAAAAGCTATAACAGATTGGTAACACGTATCCATTTAGATTATAAATACTTAACTTTTAGTTGTTAAAAATCTAGAGGAGATAATTTTTAAAATAACTTAAATTACAAATATGTAGGAGGTAACTATTATGGCAAAAGGCGGATTTCCAGGTATGGGTGGAAATATGAATAGTTTAATGAAACAAGCTCAAAAATTTCAAAAGCAAATGGAAGATATGCAAAAGGATCTAGGAGATAAGAGATTTGAAGCATCTTCTGGTGGTGGAGCAGTAACTGCAGTAGCTAACGGAAAAAGGCAACTTGTTGAAGTGAAAATAAAACCAGAAGTAGTAGATCCAGATGATATTGAAATGCTTGAGGATCTAATTATGAGTGCTTGTAATGAAGCATTGAAGAAGGCAGAAGACGAGTCAAGTAATGAAATGGGTAAGTTAACAGGCGGAATGAATATGCCAGGAATGTTTTAATGACATTTCAGGAGGAAAGTTTTCAATTTCTATAAGTAGAAGTTATGTGTTGCAATAAAAAAATTCAGCGAAAGTCTAAACATCCTCCTGAAGTCGTTAATTCATCTTCAGAGAAGATGAGCAGCACCGCAGGTGATGATTAATAAACAGTTATGAGGTGACTAAATTGGATTTTTATCCAGTAGCAATTGAAAAACTTATAGAAGAATTTGCTAAACTTCCTGGAATAGGGAAAAAAACGGCCCAAAGGCTTGCATTATTTGTACTAAACCTTCCTAAGGAAGAAGTAGATGAGTTTGCTGGTGCACTTATAAATGCCAGAGGAACCATAAAATATTGCTCTGTATGTGGAAGTTTTACAGATACAGATCCATGTTCAATTTGTTCCAATCCTAATAGGGATAAAAGCATTATATGTGTAGTGGAAAATCCAAAAGATATTATGACTATGGAAAAAGTAAGGGAATTCAATGGGGTATATCATGTTCTTCATGGAACGATATCGCCGATGTCAGGACGAGGTCCTGAAGATATAAAACTAAGAGAACTTATTAGAAGAATTAATGGGGAAGTTGAGGAAGTAATAGTTGCAACTAATCCTAATATAGAAGGAGAAGCTACAGCTATGTATATATCTAAAATATTAAAACCATTAGGTACAAAAGTCACAAGGATTGCACATGGAATTCCAGTTGGTGGCGATTTAGAATATATAGATGAAGTAACTCTTTCTAAAGCTTTAGAAGGAAGAAAAGAAATATAGAATATTACTCCTATTTTATGTCAATAATTGAGAAAAGATATAAAATAGGAGGTTTTTTATTATGAACAGGAAAAATATAATTGAAATATTGCTTTCAACTACCCAATATACACCGGAGCAGAAAGATATTATTATGAAATTAGAGGAAGCTAAACTTGAATGGGAAAGTTCAAAGGAATATTTTCAAGTAGTAGATGACCCTAAACTTGTAGATTATGCAATTTATAGAGAAGACCAATCTAGAGCTAGATACATATATTTTTTATTAGAGGCTAGAAGAAAAGATGTAACTATAGATACTAGTTACATGATTGAAGATCTAGATGCTATTAATAAATAGAAGCAAAGATTAAAATAGGGGGAGTTAGATATGGACGTTGCATTATATTTTTTGATTGGTATAGTAGGTATGCTAATTGTGGTTAAGCTTTTTTCTTGGCCACTGAAAATATTAGTTAAATTAATATTGAATTGTGTTTTTGGTGTCTTACTTTTGCTGCTTGCGAACTTCGTAGGATTAACTATTCCAATTAATGCTGCAACGGCACTGATTTCAGGTTTCTTAGGAGTGCCGGGAGTGATATTTATAATAATTTTCCAAAAATTAATGTGATGTTAATATGCTAATGAAGATTTACAGGAATAACGAACTTATAATAGAGTAATACAACTTTAAGTAAATAAAAGTTGTATTACTCTATTTTCTATTTATAAGTAAAGACGTAAAGTCGGTTTAGTATTAATAAGGTATAGGTTGTATTTTATGTGTACTACTAATATTTAAAGATAAAATATTTGATATTAGTATATTTTGGTTTATTAATGTGAATACTTAATATATATAATTGTTAAAATCGTTATATAGGGGGCATTCTTGTTAGATGATAGTGAGGTTGAGCTAAATAACTATCCTGGTGTATCAATACAAGGTATATTGAGAGAAGGTTTAAAAATCGAAGAATTTGAAGCCTATTTTATTTTAATTACTTAAAAAGATATTATTTATAAGACACATTATGATAAAATACTACATGTTGATGCGTTTGAGCAGCAATAAAGGTAAGACTTAAGAGGTTAACATTTATTGATTTGAGAATATATTTTAATAAATTAAAAAAGTGTTGACAAAATAAGATATATCTAGTAAAATAGTAGAAGTCGTCACATGATGACAAAGCAAATTGGTCTTTGAAAATTAAACAGAGAAATAGGTAAAGAAATGAAATAATATTTTATTTTAACCAGTCAATTACTTTAGTAAAAGTAATATTTAGTCGTAAGACTAAAAAGTATGTAATGAGCTTGCTAACCAACTTAACAGTTGGCGCAGATTAATTATTTCAACTAAAAAAGTGTAAACTTTTAAATTGAGAGTTTGATCCTGGCTCAGGACGAACGCTGGCGGCGTGCCTAACACATGCAAGTCGAGCGATGCGATCCTTCGGGGTCAATTAGCGGCGGACGGGTGAGTAACACGTGGGTAACCTGCCTCAAAGAGGGGAATAGCCTCCCGAAAGGGAGATTAATACCGCATAATATGTTTTGATCGCATGATCTTAACATCAAAGGAATTTTTCGGAATTTCACTTTGAGATGGACCCGCGGCGCATTAGCTAGTTGGTGAGGTAAAGGCCCACCAAGGCAACGATGCGTAGCCGACCTGAGAGGGTGATCGGCCACATTGGAACTGAGACACGGTCCAGACTCCTACGGGAGGCAGCAGTGGGGAATATTGCGCAATGGGGGAAACCCTGACGCAGCAACGCCGCGTGAATGATGAAGGCCTTCGGGTTGTAAAGTTCTGTCTTCTGGGACGATAATGACGGTACCAGAGGAGGAAGCCACGGCTAACTACGTGCCAGCAGCCGCGGTAATACGTAGGTGGCAAGCGTTGTCCGGATTTACTGGGCGTAAAGGATGCGTAGGCGGACATTTAAGTCAGATGTGAAATACCCGAGCTTAACTTGGGTGCTGCATTTGAAACTGGGTGTCTAGAGTGCAGGAGAGGTAAGTGGAATTCCTAGTGTAGCGGTGAAATGCGTAGAGATTAGGAAGAACACCAGTGGCGAAGGCGACTTACTGGACTGTAACTGACGCTGAGGCATGAAAGCGTGGGGAGCAAACAGGATTAGATACCCTGGTAGTCCACGCCGTAAACGATGAATACTAGGTGTCGGGGGTCGAACCTCGGTGCCGCCGTTAACACATTAAGTATTCCGCCTGGGGAGTACGATCGCAAGATTAAAACTCAAAGGAATTGACGGGGGCCCGCACAAGCAGCGGAGCATGTGGTTTAATTCGAAGCAACGCGAAGAACCTTACCTAGACTTGACATCCCTTGCATAGCTCAGAGATGAGTGAAGTCCTTCGGGACAAGGTGACAGGTGGTGCATGGTTGTCGTCAGCTCGTGTCGTGAGATGTTGGGTTAAGTCCCGCAACGAGCGCAACCCTTATCATTAGTTGCTACCATTAAGTTGAGCACTCTAGTGAGACTGCCCGGGTTAACCGGGAGGAAGGTGGGGATGACGTCAAATCATCATGCCCCTTATGTCTAGGGCTACACACGTGCTACAATGGTGAGTACAAAGAGATGCAAGACCGCAAGGTGGAGCCAAACTCAAAAACTCATCCCAGTTCGGATTGTAGGCTGCAACTCGCCTACATGAAGCCGGAGTTGCTAGTAATCGCGAATCAGCATGTCGCGGTGAATACGTTCCCGGGCCTTGTACACACCGCCCGTCACACCATGAGAGTTGGTAACACCCGAAGTCCGTGAGGTAACCGTAAGGAGCCAGCGGCCGAAGGTGGGATCGATGATTGGGGTGAAGTCGTAACAAGGTAGCCGTAGGAGAACCTGCGGCTGGATCACCTCCTTTCTAGGGAGTAGATGTATTGACTTCGGTCGATGCAATAGAAGAATTTAATTATTCTTCAAAACATCTATTGTAATTACTCGTTCCTATTTCTCTGTTTAATTTTGAGAGACTAATTATATTAACTCTTAGGAGCTAATTAATTAATAGTTTTTCTTAAAATGTTCTTTGAAAATTGCACAGTGTATAAAGTTATTTTAAAAAGATTTAGATCCACGAGAGTGGTTATAGGTTAATTTATTATGATTTCGCAAAATTAATATTAAGAAACAAAATAGTTTATGAAAATAAACAGAATCAAAGGTCAAGCTACAAAGGGCGCATGGCGAATGCCTTGGCACTAGGAGCCGAAGAAGGACGCGTTAAGCTGCGATAAGCTTTGGGTAGGCGCAAATAGCCTGTGATCCAAAGATTTCCGAATGGGGGAACCCACATAGTAACAACTATGTACTGCATACTGAATAAATAGGTATGCAGAGGTACACCCGGGGAACTGAAACATCTAAGTACCCGGAGGAAGAGAAAGAAATATCGATTTCCTAAGTAGCGGCGAGCGAAAGGGAATGAGCCCAAACCTAAGTCTTTGACTTAGGGGTTGAGGATAGATCATAAATACTGCAATTCTTTAATTGAAGATAGCTGGAAAGCTGCTCCGCAGAAGGTAATAGGCCTGTAAATGAAAAGGAAGAACAGTCAGATCTAATCCAGAGTACCACGAGACACGTGAAACCTTGTGGGAAGCTGGGAGGACCACCTCCCAAGGCTAAATACTACCTAGTGACCGATAGTGAAGAAGTACCGTGAGGGAAAGGTGAAAAGAACCCCGGAAGGGGAGTGAAATAGAACCTGAAACCGTGTGCCTACAACCGGTCGAAGCACTTTTTATGTGTGACGGCGTGCTTTTTGTAGAACGAGCCAACGAGTTACGATATGTAGCAAGGTTAAGTACTTAAGGTACGGAGCCGAAGGGAAACCGAGTCTGAATAGGGCGTTCTAGTTGCATGTCGTAGACCCGAAACCGGGTGACCTATCCATGGCCAGGATGAAGCGGAAGTAAAATTCCGTGGAGGTCCGAACCACGTTGGTGTTGAAAAACCATGGGATGAGCTGTGGATAGCGGAGAAATTCCAATCGAACTCGGAGATAGCTGGTTCTCCTCGAAATAGCTTTAGGGCTAGCGTCGATTAATTGAGTAATGGAGGTAGAGCACTGAATGGGCTAGGGGCTGACAACAGTTACTGAACCCTATCAAACTCCGAATGCCATATACTTTTATTTCGGCAGTCAGACTGCGAATGATAAGATCCGTAGTCAAAAGGGAAACAGCCCAGACCATCAGCTAAGGTCCCAAAGTGTAAGTTAAGTGGAAAAGGATGTGGGATTTCTAAGACAACTAGGATGTTGGCTCAGAAGCAGCCACTCATTCAAAGAGTGCGTAATAGCTCACTAGTCAAGAGATCCTGCGCCGAAGATGTCCGGGGCTAAAACTTACCACCGAAGCTATGGGTTTACACAATTGTGTAAGCGGTAGAGGAGCTTTCTGTACTGGCTGAAGTCATACCGTAAGGAGTGGTGGACGGTACAGAAGTGAGAATGTTGGCATGAGTAGCGAGAGTTAAGTGAGAATCTTAACGGTCGAAAACCTAAGGTTTCCTGAGGAAGGCTCGTCCTCTCAGGGTTAGTCGGGACCTAAGCCGAGGCCGAAAGGCGTAGGTGATGGACAATCGGTTGATATTCCGATACCACCAATGGACGTTATTAGAAATGGGATGACGCAGGAGGATAAGATGTGCACACTATTGGATGTGTGTCTAAGCATTTAGGCGGAGCAAGCAGGCAAATCCGTTTGCTCTTAACGCTGAGATGTAATGGGGAAGGCAATTTATTGCTGAAGTATCTGATTCCACGCTGCCAAGAAAAGTCTCTATCGAGGATATTGGTGCCCGTACCGCAAACCGACACAGGTAGGTGAGGAGAGAATCCTAAGACCATCGGAAGAATTACTGTTAAGGAACTCGGCAAATTGACCCCGTAACTTCGGGAGAAGGGGTGCCTACGTAAGTAGGTCGCAGAGAATAGGCCCAAGCAACTGTTTAGCAAAAACACAGGTCTCTGCTAAAGCGAAAGCTGATGTATAGGGGCTGACGCCTGCCCGGTGCTGGAAGGTTAAGGGGATTAGTTAGCTGAGAGCTTGCTCTTGGCGAGGCTATGAACTTAAGCCCCAGTAAACGGCGGCCGTAACTATAACGGTCCTAAGGTAGCGAAATTCCTTGTCGGGTAAGTTCCGACCCGCACGAATGGCGTAATGATTTGGGCACTGTCTCAACAGTACATCCGGCGAAATTGTAGTTCCAGTGAAGATGCTGGATACCCGCGATTGGACGGAAAGACCCCGTAGAGCTTTACTGTAGCTTAGCATTGAATTTCGGTATTGTCTGTACAGGATAGGTGGGAGACTAAGATACATGGGCGTCAGCCTGTGTGGAGTCATCCTTGGGATACCACCCTGACAGTACTGAGGTTCTAACTGGAGGCCATGAATCTGGTCACAGGACATTGTTAGGTGGGCAGTTTGACTGGGGCGGTCGCCTCCGAAAGAGTAACGGAGGCGCCCAAAGGTTCCCTCAGCGCGGTTGGAAATCGCGCGAAGAGTGCAAAGGCAGAAGGGAGCCTGACTGCGACACTTACAAGTGGAGCAGGGACGAAAGTCGGGCTTAGTGATCCGGTGGTACCTCGTGGGAGGGCCATCGCTCAACGGATAAAAGCTACCTCGGGGATAACAGGCTGATCTCCCCCAAGAGTCCACATCGACGGGGAGGTTTGGCACCTCGATGTCGGCTCGTCGCATCCTGGGGCTGAAGTAGGTCCCAAGGGTTGGGCTGTTCGCCCATTAAAGCGGCACGCGAGCTGGGTTCAGAACGTCGTGAGACAGTTCGGTCCCTATCCGTCGCGGGCGTAGGAAATTTGAAGGGAGCTGTCCTTAGTACGAGAGGACCGGGATGGACAAACCTCTGGTGCACCAGTTGTCACGCCAGTGGCATCGCTGGGTAGCTATGTTTGGAAGGGATAAACGCTGAAAGCATCTAAGCGTGAAGCCCACCCTAAGATGAGATTTCCCATTGTCCACACGTAAGTGTGGTGCAAGTAAGACTCCTGGAAGACCACCAGGTTGATAGGTTAGAGGTGTAAGCATGGTAACATGTTCAGCTGACTAATACTAATAAGTCGAGGGCTTGACCAAGATAATACAAGTAACAATTAATATTAATAATGCGAATACTGTGCAATTTTGAGAGAATACTTTTCTATAAAGAAAGTAAAACTTCTCTATATAGAAATGATGATGAGAATATATTTATATAGAATATCCGTAGTCAACGACGGTAGATTCTCAATTATTATTTCTGAAGATAAATCTGGTGATAATGGCCTGAAGGTAACACCCGTTCCCATACCGAACACGAAGGTTAAGCTTCAATGCGCCGATGGTACTGCAGGGGTGACCTTGTGGGAGAGTAGGTTGTCGCCAGGTCAATACTAAAATACTAATATATTAGTATTTTAGTATTTTTTAAGGCTCCTTGGTCAAGCGGTTAAGACACCACCCTTTCACGGTGGTAACAGGGGTTCAATTCCCCTAGGAGTCACCATAAATATTTGCAGGTGTGGCGGAATTGGCAGACGCACTAGACTTAGGATCTAGCGCCTTCGGGTGTATGGGTTCAACTCCCTTCACCTGCACCATAATTAAGCGGGTATAACTCAATGGTAGAGTGTTAGCCTTCCAAGCTAATTACGAGGGTTCGATTCCCTCTACCCGCTCCATTATATTTAATATGCGTCTTTAGCTCAGTTGGATAGAGCAACGCCCTTCTAAGGCGTGGGCCGGGGGTTCGAATCCCTTAAGACGCACCAAACATTGGGATATCGCCAAGCGGTAAGGCACCACACTTTGACTGTGGCATTCGTAGGTTCAAATCCTGCTATCCCAGCCATTATGGTTTACTAGCTCAGTTGGTAGAGCACATGACTTTTAATCATGGTGTCCGGAGTTCGATTCTCCGGTAAGCCACCAAATTTTCTAGGGCTCCTTGGTCAAGCGGTTAAGACACCACCCTTTCACGGTGGTAACAGGGGTTCAATTCCCCTAGGAGTCACCATAAAAAAGCTCTTGCTTTTAAAGCAAGGGCTTTTTTATTTTATAAAATATTAATCGAATTTATACATAATGCTATTTTGATTGTGTATAGTGTTGATTATTTTCATAAATAAGTGTATATTTATAAAAATGGAGATAAAATTATGATTATAAGTAAAAGAGTTGTTATTGCAGAGTTCGTTAAAAGACCAAATAGATTTGTAGCTTATGTAAATCTTAATGGAAAAGAAATAATAGTACATGTTCCTAATACGGGAAGATGTAAAGAAATATTAGTTCCGGGATCTAAAGTTTTATTAAGAGAAGAGCTTAATCCAAGTAGAAAGACTTTATATGATTTAATTGCTGGATATAAAGATAATAAAATTATTAACATAGATTCACAGATTCCTAATAAAGTTGTTGATGAAGCGTTAAAAGACCAAAAGATACAAAAACTTGTTAAATATAATATAATACAGAGGGAAAAAACCTTTGGGAATAGTAGATTTGATTTTAAATTATCTAATAACATGGGTGAGGAGTATTATCTTGAAGTAAAAGGGGTAACGTTTGAAGTAAATGGTAAAAGTATGTTTCCAGATGCACCTACGCAGAGGGGAAAAAAACATTTATTAGAACTTATAGAAGTTAAAAAAATAGGAATAGGAGCTGGAGTGCTATTTCTTATTCAAATGAGCAATATAGAAAATTTCTCTCCTTATGATGATATGGATGGAGCTTTTGGTGAAGCACTACGATTTGCATACGAAAGTGGTGTAGATATTTTTGTATACGAATGTGATGTGGGTGAGAATTACATAACCTTAAGCAAATCTGTTGAGATTATTTTGTAATTTATAAGATTACTAAGAGATTTATTGATACTTGTTTTAATTGAATTAAAGCCTAAATAGGATTAAACTAATAACATAGGAATTAAGAGGAGGGAGAATTTGAGATTTATATATTGTCCAATTTGCGGAACAAAATTAATTGAAAAAGATAGTTGGGATGAAGGGGCAGTACCATATTGCCCTGTTGATGATAATATGTATTTCGACACACCCAAACCATGTGTAGTAGTTGCAGTTATGAAGGGTAAAGAAATCTTACTTCTCAAACAAAATTATACTTTTAAAAATTCAAAGGTATTAGTATCGGGATATGTAACTAATGGAGAATCTGTTGAAGAGACTGTATATAGAGAAGTTAAAGAGGAAACAGGTATAACTGTTGGAAAAATTAAATATTTGGGGAGTGATTATTTAGCTTCCAAAGAAATTATAATGCTAACATTTATGGCGAAGTTTGTTGAAGGAAATATAAAGAAATCGCCTGAAGTTGATTGGGCTGATTGGGTAAACATAGATGATGCTATATGTGAAATGAGTGAAGATGAAATAGGTAAGAGAGTTGTAAGAAAGTTATTAAAGGAGATTAATTATACTGGTGAAAAGGCTTATAGATGCGATATAAAGTAAAGGTGATTAAATATCGAATAACAAATAGAGGGGAGAGAAGTTAAAATGGAAAAAGAAGTTAAAGAAAAAACTATGTATCAAAAAGCGCCTCAAATAACAGGAAATTTGAGGAGACATATGATAGAGCTACCAACGGCTATTAGAGATGCTACTGGAATTGTAATATTTGGTAAAAGATTAAAATCTTTTGTTTTTACTACAGATGTAGCTGTTATAAGAAATACAAACGCTGATGCAATTATTGCAGTATATCCATTTACACCTCAGCCTATAATAACGGAAGCCTTGGTACTTGCTGCTGATGTACCAGTATTTTGTGGTGTTGGAGGAGGAATTACTACTGGGAAGAGAGTAACAAATTTAGCATTAGATGCTGAATTTAAAGGTGCTATGGGGATAGTTGTTAATAGTCCAATATCTAATGAAGTTATAACACAGGTAAGGGAAACTATAGATATTCCAATAATAGTTACAGTTGTATCAGAATTTGAAGACATAGAGGCGAGAATAAGAGCAGGTGCTACTATAATTAATGTTTCAGGCGCTAAAAAAACGGCTTATATAGTTAGCAAAATAAGAGAGAAACATCCTGACTTTCCAATAATTGCAACTGGGGGTCCCGATAATGAAACTATAAGAGAAACTATAAAAGCTGGTGCTAATGCAATTACGTATACGCCACCAATAGTAGCGGATATATTAAATGAAATAATGATTAAGTACAGAACGATTTACAAGAAAGAAGATAATGAAAATAATATTTAAACTATTGATAAAATAGTTTTAACTAAAACGGTAGGTGATAAAATGGCTGTAGGTGGAGACAATTGTATTCACTGCCCTGAGGCTTTAACAAAACAGTGTAGTGGCGAAGTAACGGATTGTGTATGTAAAAGATGTCCAAGGAATTTAAGACAGTGTTTAACTACAAAGTATTGTAGAGAAACTGAGTCTATAATTAATATAAAAGATTATTGGTGGGAAACCCATTAATAAAAAATTTAGGTGTTATTTAAATTATAAAAAAATAACATATGCAAGCTATTAGAACATTTTATGTTTTAGTAGCTTTTTTCATTTGAAATTCTAAAAATTAATTTAAATAATAAAAATGTGAAGAGGATTTATTTGATGAAGTTAGGGAAATAATAAATAGACATTAACTAAATTTTAAATTTTAGGAGGTTTAATATCATGCCAAATATAGAACAGATGACACATGTAGCAAACAGTTGTAATGGATATGACTCAATAGGAACAGGATTTCAGTCTTCAATAGGTAATGCATATAGTAAAAGTTGTGACAATTGCCAGCACTTAAAAAATAATAAGTGTGAAGTTAATTTGTACGATAAAATTTTAGCTGGATTAGATCAAGGTTAATATTGCAGCGTCGCAGGAAATGATATAATAGTATATTCCAAATAGAATTTCTAATATTAACACCATATAACAGATATGCTTTGTTATATGGTGTTTAATTAGATAGCATAAATATTATGGGTTTTATACATATGACTAAATATTGTATGTAAATGAATACAATTTTGATATAATATTAAGTAACATAATTATAATCTTTGTTTTTATCACGTTGAGAAATATATACTTAAGTGCTAAAATAAGTGTTATAATTCAATAATAATAAAAATATGAATAAAAAATTATAAAAATAGAAATTTGGAGGTTGGATATGCATAAAAGATTATTTATACCGGGACCAGTAGAAGTAGCAGAAGATGTACTTCAAAAAATGGCTACTCCTCAAATATCACATAGAGGTAAAGAAGCATCAACACTACAAAGGAACATAAGCGATAAAATGAGAAAAGTATTTAATACTAAAGAAGAAATACTACTTTCAACTAGTTCAGGAAGTGGACTAATGGAAGGTGCTGTTCGGTCATGTACAGCAATACGGGCAGCAATATTTTCAGTTGGGGCATTTGGAAACAGATGGTTTCAAATGTGTACTGCGAATGGGGTACCAGCGGATAAATTCGAATCAGAGTGGGGCATGCCAACAACTAAACAAATGATTGAAGAAGTATTAAAAACAGGGAAATATGATTTAATAACTATTACTATGAATGAGACTTCAACAGGACTTATGAATAATATGGAAGATCTTTCATCGGTTTATAAAAAGTATCCTGATGTTGTAGTATGTGTAGATACGGTGAGTAATGCCGCTGGAACAGAAGTAAAAGTAGATGATTGGGCGATTGATATTTGTATAACTTCAACTCAAAAATGTTTAGGATTACCTGCAGGAATGTCTATTTGTACATTTTCAAAAAAAGCAGTAGAAAGAGCTAAACAAGTTACAAATAGAGGAGTATATTTCGATTTATTAGGACTATATGAGTGTATACAAAAGAAGGATTATCAATATCCATCTACTCCATCCCTTTCACATATGTTTGCTTTAGATTATCAATTAGATAAGATATTAGAAGAAGGATTAGAGAATAGATATGCTAGGCATATAGCTGGTGCGGAGGTCGTTCGCGAATGGGCTACAAAATACTTCGCAATATTTCCCGATGAAAACTTTGTGTCAAACACAGTAACTGCTATTAAAAACACAAAAGAAATTAGTATTTCTGATTTAAACAAGAAATTAGGAGAAAAAGGATTTATGATTTCTAATGGTTATGGGAAGTTAAAAGATAAGACATTTAGAATTGCTCATATGGCTGAAACTACGCCAGAAGAATTAAAGGGTTTATTGGCAATAATTAATAATATTTTAGGAATTTAATAAATAATAAATAATAAATAACAAATAATAAAAAAAATTAAGAATGAAAAATTATATTGTGATTTTTCATTCTTAATTTAACTTTAATTGGATATAAAAAATTTTATATATAGAGGAGGATTTTAATGATTAGAGTATTAGTTACTGATGGTATGGAAAAGGGTGCAATTGAGGAGTTAAAAAATAAAGGATTTGAAGTTGTTGAAAAATTTTATGAACCAGAATTTTTAGGTGAAGAATTAAAAAACTTTGATGTAATTGTAGTTAGGTCTGCAACAAAGGTTAGAAAGCCAATAATTGATAAAGCAGCAGAATCAGGAAAACTAAAGCTTATAATTCGTGGGGGAGTAGGCGTTGATAACATTGATGTAGCATATGCCGAGGAAAAAGGGATAAAAGTCACTAATACGCCTAATGCAAGTAGTGCATCTGTTGCTGAACTTGCACTTGCACATATGTTTGCGGTATCAAGATTTGTTAATATCTCGAATGTAGCTATGAGAAAAGGTATGTGGGATAAGAAAAAATATACTGGTGTAGAGATAGGTGGTAAGACACTAGGGCTAATAGGATTTGGAAGAATATCTAAAGAGTTAGCCAAAAAAGCATCTGCGCTTGGTATGACAGTTATATATACAGATATAATAGGGAAAGCTAAGGGTTTTGATGAGTATGAGTACTTAGAGTTAAATGATGTATTAAAAAAATCAGATTATGTATCATTGCATATACCATTTATTAAAGAGAATGGAGCGACTATAGGAAAAGATCAATTAGCAATGATGAAGGATGGAGCATTTTTAATTAACTGTGCTAGAGGTGGAGTAGTTGATGAGGCTGCTTTAGTAGAAGCGTTAGATAATGGTAAATTAGCAGGAGCTGGTGTGGACGTTTATATTGAGGAACCAACAAAAAATGAAGCTTTGGTTAATCATCCAAAAATTTCTGTAACACCGCATATAGGGGCTGCTACGAAGGAAGCTCAAACAAGAATAGGTACTGAAATAACGGAAATTATTATTAGTTTTTTCAAATAAAATGATTGATCACGGGAGGAACAATTATGGCTATAGTAAGGCCTTTTAAAGCATACAGACCACAATTAGATTTAGTAGAAAAAGTAGCAGCTCTTCCTTATGATGTTATGGATAGTGAAGAGGCCAGAGAAATGGTAAAGGGGAAACCTTATTCATTTTTACATGTTGATAAAGCAGAAGTAGATTTACCAAAAGGTATAGATGTACATGATAAGCAAGTTTATTTAAAGGCTAGAGAAAATCTTCAAAAGATGATTAGTGATAAAGTGTATATTCAGGATAAAGAACCATGCATGTATATTTATAGACAAATAATGGATGGAAGGTCTCAAACAGGTATAGTTGCTTGTGCATCAATAGATGATTATATAAAGGACACAATTAAAAAACATGAGTTAACAAGAGCCGATAAAGAGCTTGATAGATTTAATCATGTCGATTATACAAATTGTAATACTGGTCCAATATTCTTAACATATAGACATAAGGATGAAATAGATGATATAGTAAAAAATTGGACTGAAACAAAATCTCCATTATATGATTATAAATCAGAAGATGGTGTGTCACAAATCATTTGGGTTATTAATGAGGAATCTATTATAAATAAACTATCTGATATATTCGCCAAGACCGATTATTTATATATAGCCGACGGTCATCATAGATCAGCTTCTGCTGTCAAAGTCGGATTAAAGCGAAGAAAAGATAAGCTATCTTATACTGGTGATGAGGAATTTAATTACTTCTTATCAGTTATATTTCCAGATAATGAGTTATATGTAATGGACTATAATCGAGTGGTTGCAGATTTGTTTGGAAACTCTTTCGATGAATTTATGAATAAAGTCTCTGAGAAATTTCACATTACGACCTTTGATGGTATTGGTCAATTTAAGCCAGAAGTACAAAGGACATATGGGATGTTTCTAGAGGGAAAATGGTATAAATTAGAGGCTAAAGAAGGAACTTTTAATTTGAAGGATCCAGTAGAAAGATTAGATGTATCAATTTTGCAGAAGAATTTATTAGATCCGATTCTAGGAATTGATGACCCAACAACAAATTCTAGAATTGATTTTGTAGGTGGTATCAGAGGGCTTGGGGAACTTGAAAGAAGAGTTAGGTGTGGTATGAAAGTTGCATTTTCTATGTGTCCTACAACTATGGACGATCTTATCGATATAGCGAATGCAGGCAAAACGATGCCTCCTAAATCAACTTGGTTTGAACCAAAATTACAAAGTGGAATATTTGTACATGAATTGTAATTTTATGTAGTGGTAAAAATGAATTGTTGAAATAGTTATAAAGGCTACGCATATGCGTGGTCTTTATAACTATTTGGGGTATAATTAGATTATGATATCAAATTATTATTAATTAATAAATACGAAAGTAATAAAAAGTATAAAACATTTACGATAAAATATATTTTGAAGGAGAAAAAACATATGCCACAGCATGCATTGTCAAGAACAGAGTTACTTATAGGCATGGATAGCCTAAACAAGTTAAAAGAGAGTAAGGTAGTAGTATTTGGAATAGGCGGAGTTGGCAGTTATACCGTTGAAGCATTAGTAAGAGCAGGCATTGGAAAAATAGTATTAATAGATGATGATACAATATGTTTAACAAATTTAAATAGGCAAATTCATGCTACTCATAAAACTATAGGTAAAAGCAAGGTTCTAGTAATGAAGGATAGAATACTCGAAATAAATCCTAAGTGTGAAGTTATTACTTATGAAACATTTGTGACAGCAGATAATATGGGAGATATAATTACTGAAGATACAGATTATGTAGTAGATGCTATAGATACTGTAGCTTCAAAAATATCTTTAGTTGAGTACTGCACGAAGCGGGGTATCAAAATTATATGCTGCCTTGGAACAGGTAATAAATTAGACCCAACTTTATTTAGAGTTGTAGATATTTATGATACAAAAGTATGTCCGCTTGCAAGGGTTATGAGGCAGGAACTTAGGAAGAGAAATATCGACAAATTAAAGGTGGTTTATTCACAGGAAGTTCCTATAAAACCAAAGTCAGACGAGGTTATAACATGTAAAGAAGGTTGTGTATGTACCGGGGGTTCAAAGAAATGTGCTATGAAAAGACAGATCCCGGGTAGCATATCTTTTGTTCCACCAGTGGCAGGAATGATAATTGGTGGTGAAGTGATTAAGGATTTAATAAAAAAGGTTAATATTTAATAGTTTTATTATGAGAAATGAACAAGGGTGTAAGTTTAAGCACCTTTTGTTATTTTTGTTAATGAATATATTTATGATCTAAATTACTATTATTGTAGACAAAGGGGTTAAAAATGAACAAAGGTAAGTATGTTAATTTAGAAGCTTTAAAGGGTAACGAGAGAGAGTATATTATAAAAGATAATAATTATATTATACTGGGAAGAATATTTATAGTTGAATTAGATAAAGAAAACAAGTTTTGCCAATTTAGAATAAAATTTCATAAACATACCAATGGAAGTTACGAGTATTTAAAAGATACATTAAATCTCATGCTGAATATTTTGTTTAAAAATATGGGAATAAATAAAGTGGATGTTATTGCTGATGAGAATATAAATGTAAGTGCCTTTACTGATCTAGGATTTGAATTAGAGGGTATAATAACTGATAGTGTGGTAAATAAATCTGATTATCAATCAGAGGTGATGTTTGGTATAAACGCCTTTAGATTTAATAAGAATTCAATAAGGAGAGATTTAGATATTAAAGGTAGGAATATTAGTATTCGGGCATTGACTCCAGGGGATGCGCAGGAGGTATTAGGGTTTCATTTAAGGAATAGAAAATATCTGAGTTGTTTTGAACCGGTTAGGGATGAAACATTTTATACTTTAGACAATCAAAAACGTACTTTAACAGAGGGATATAAACAATTTTTAAATGGTAGTGGTGTTAATTTTGGAATATATAAGGCTAAGAAACTTATTGGGAAAATAAGAATATCGAATATAGTTATTGGTGTTTTTAAAAATGCCTTTATAGGATATTCTATGGATGAGGAAGAACAAAATAAGGGATATATGAAGGAGGCTGTTAAGCTTGCAGTAACATATGCATTTGAAGAATTAGAATTGCATAGAGTCGAAGCTAGTACTTTGATAAATAATGAAAAATCACAAAGAGTTTTAAAAAATTGTGGATTTAAGGAACTTGGTATAAGTGAAAAATATTTATACATTAATGGCGAATGGAGAGATCACATGGTTTTTTATAAGGTAAAAAACATTTAATTAACTAAATATAATTTAAATCATAATCTTGATTACAGCGGATATTAGCAAAAATACTTTTTTATTATAGTGTAAACTTTGAATTTATGTTAATAGATATGTATACTAGTCCTAGTGTATCAACATGAGAGAAACGTAGAATAAGTAAGAAAATAAGATTATTATGTACTTATGTTGTCTTAAATAATATATACCATAAAACGGATAAAAATAATTATGATAAGATATTACATGTTGCTGCTGTTTTGCAATGAAACATTAATCAAGATAGTAAAAGACTTAATTAAAAAAAGTAAAATGCTATTGACAAACGATTAAACAACTGATAGAATAGTAGAAGTCGTCACATGATGACAAAGCAAATTGGTCTTTGAAAATTAAACAGAGAAATAGGTAAAGAAATGAAATAATATTTTATTTTAACCAGTCAATTACTTTAGTAAAAGTAATATTTTAGTCGTAAGGCTAAAAAGTATGTAATGAGCTTGCTAACCAACTTAACAGTTGGCGCAGATTAATTATTTCAACTAAAAAAGTGTAAACTTTTAAATTGAGAGTTTGATCCTGGCTCAGGACGAACGCTGGCGGCGTGCCTAACACATGCAAGTCGAGCGATGCGATCCTTCGGGATCAATTAGCGGCGGACGGGTGAGTAACACGTGGGTAACCTGCCTCAAAGAGGGGAATAGCCTCCCGAAAGGGAGATTAATACCGCATAATATGTTTTGATCGCATGATCTTAACATCAAAGGAATTTTTCGGAATTTCACTTTGAGATGGACCCGCGGCGCATTAGCTAGTTGGTGAGGTAAAGGCCCACCAAGGCAACGATGCGTAGCCGACCTGAGAGGGTGATCGGCCACATTGGAACTGAGACACGGTCCAGACTCCTACGGGAGGCAGCAGTGGGGAATATTGCGCAATGGGGGAAACCCTGACGCAGCAACGCCGCGTGAATGATGAAGGCCTTCGGGTTGTAAAGTTCTGTCTTCTGGGACGATAATGACGGTACCAGAGGAGGAAGCCACGGCTAACTACGTGCCAGCAGCCGCGGTAATACGTAGGTGGCAAGCGTTGTCCGGATTTACTGGGCGTAAAGGATGCGTAGGCGGACATTTAAGTCAGATGTGAAATACCCGAGCTTAACTTGGGTGCTGCATTTGAAACTGGGTGTCTAGAGTGCAGGAGAGGTAAGTGGAATTCCTAGTGTAGCGGTGAAATGCGTAGAGATTAGGAAGAACACCAGTGGCGAAGGCGACTTACTGGACTGTAACTGACGCTGAGGCATGAAAGCGTGGGGAGCAAACAGGATTAGATACCCTGGTAGTCCACGCCGTAAACGATGAATACTAGGTGTCGGGGGTCGAACCTCGGTGCCGCCGTTAACACATTAAGTATTCCGCCTGGGGAGTACGATCGCAAGATTAAAACTCAAAGGAATTGACGGGGGCCCGCACAAGCAGCGGAGCATGTGGTTTAATTCGAAGCAACGCGAAGAACCTTACCTAGACTTGACATCCCTTGCATAACTCAGAGATGAGTGAAGTCCTTCGGGACAAGGTGACAGGTGGTGCATGGTTGTCGTCAGCTCGTGTCGTGAGATGTTGGGTTAAGTCCCGCAACGAGCGCAACCCTTATCATTAGTTGCTACCATTAAGTTGAGCACTCTAGTGAGACTGCCCGGGTTAACCGGGAGGAAGGTGGGGATGACGTCAAATCATCATGCCCCTTATGTCTAGGGCTACACACGTGCTACAATGGTGAGTACAAAGAGATGCAAGACCGCAAGGTGGAGCCAAACTCAAAAACTCATCCCAGTTCGGATTGTAGGCTGCAACTCGCCTACATGAAGCCGGAGTTGCTAGTAATCGCGAATCAGCATGTCGCGGTGAATACGTTCCCGGGCCTTGTACACACCGCCCGTCACACCATGAGAGTTGGTAACACCCGAAGTCCGTGAGGTAACCGTAAGGAGCCAGCGGCCGAAGGTGGGATCGATGATTGGGGTGAAGTCGTAACAAGGTAGCCGTAGGAGAACCTGCGGCTGGATCACCTCCTTTCTAGGGAGTAGATGTATTGACTTCGGTCGATGCAATAGAAGAATTTAATTATTCTTCAAAATATCTATTGTAATTACTCGTTCCTATTTCTCTGTTTAATTTTGAGAGACTAATTATATTAACTCTTAGGAGCTAATTAATTAATAGTTTTTCTTAAAATGTTCTTTGAAAATTGCACAGTGTATAAAATTGTTTTAAAAAGATTTAGATCCACGAGAGTGGTTATAGGTTAATTTATTATGATTTCGCAAAATTAATATTAAGAAACAAAACGTTTATGAAAATAAACAGAATCAAAGGTCAAGCTACAAAGGGCGCATGGCGAATGCCTTGGCACTAGGAGCCGAAGAAGGACGCGTTAAGCTGCGATAAGCTTTGGGTAGGCGCAAATAGCCTGTGATCCAAAGATTTCCGAATGGGGGAACCCACATAGTAACAACTATGTACTGCATACTGAATAAATAGGTATGCAGAGGTACACCCGGGGAACTGAAACATCTAAGTACCCGGAGGAAGAGAAAGAAATATCGATTTCCTAAGTAGCGGCGAGCGAAAGGGAATGAGCCCAAACCTAAGTCTTTGACTTAGGGGTTGAGGATAGATCATAAATACTGCAATTCTTTAATTGAAGATAGCTGGAAAGCTGCTCCGCAGAAGGTAATAGGCCTGTAAATGAAAAGGAAGAACAGTCAGATCTAATCCAGAGTACCACGAGACACGTGAAACCTTGTGGGAAGCTGGGAGGACCACCTCCCAAGGCTAAATACTACCTAGTGACCGATAGTGAAGAAGTACCGTGAGGGAAAGGTGAAAAGAACCCCGGAAGGGGAGTGAAATAGAACCTGAAACCGTGTGCCTACAACCGGTCGAAGCACTTTTTATGTGTGACGGCGTGCTTTTTGTAGAACGAGCCAACGAGTTACGATATGTAGCAAGGTTAAGTACTTAAGGTACGGAGCCGAAGGGAAACCGAGTCTGAATAGGGCGTTCTAGTTGCATGTCGTAGACCCGAAACCGGGTGACCTATCCATGGCCAGGATGAAGCGGAAGTAAAATTCCGTGGAGGTCCGAACCACGTTGGTGTTGAAAAACCATGGGATGAGCTGTGGATAGCGGAGAAATTCCAATCGAACTCGGAGATAGCTGGTTCTCCTCGAAATAGCTTTAGGGCTAGCGTCGATTAATTGAGTAATGGAGGTAGAGCACTGAATGGGCTAGGGGCTGACAACAGTTACTGAACCCTATCAAACTCCGAATGCCATATACTTTTATTTCGGCAGTCAGACTGCGAATGATAAGATCCGTAGTCAAAAGGGAAACAGCCCAGACCATCAGCTAAGGTCCCAAAGTGTAAGTTAAGTGGAAAAGGATGTGGGATTTCTAAGACAACTAGGATGTTGGCTCAGAAGCAGCCACTCATTCAAAGAGTGCGTAATAGCTCACTAGTCAAGAGATCCTGCGCCGAAGATGTCCGGGGCTAAAACTTACCACCGAAGCTATGGGTTTACACAATTGTGTAAGCGGTAGAGGAGCTTTCTGTACTGGCTGAAGTCATACCGTAAGGAGTGGTGGACGGTACAGAAGTGAGAATGTTGGCATGAGTAGCGAGAGTTAAGTGAGAATCTTAACGGTCGAAAACCTAAGGTTTCCTGAGGAAGGCTCGTCCTCTCAGGGTTAGTCGGGACCTAAGCCGAGGCCGAAAGGCGTAGGTGATGGACAATCGGTTGATATTCCGATACCACCAATGGACGTTATTAGAAATGGGATGACGCAGGAGGATAAGATGTGCACACTATTGGATGTGTGTCTAAGCATTTAGGCGGAGCAAGCAGGCAAATCCGTTTGCTCTTAACGCTGAGATGTAATGGGGAAGGCAATTTATTGCTGAAGTATCTGATTCCACGCTGCCAAGAAAAGTCTCTATCGAGGATATTGGTGCCCGTACCGCAAACCGACACAGGTAGGTGAGGAGAGAATCCTAAGACCATCGGAAGAATTACTGTTAAGGAACTCGGCAAATTGACCCCGTAACTTCGGGAGAAGGGGTGCCTACGTAAGTAGGTCGCAGAGAATAGGCCCAAGCAACTGTTTAGCAAAAACACAGGTCTCTGCTAAAGCGAAAGCTGATGTATAGGGGCTGACGCCTGCCCGGTGCTGGAAGGTTAAGGGGATTAGTTAGCTGAGAGCTTGCTCTCGGCGAGGCTATGAACTTAAGCCCCAGTAAACGGCGGCCGTAACTATAACGGTCCTAAGGTAGCGAAATTCCTTGTCGGGTAAGTTCCGACCCGCACGAATGGCGTAATGATTTGGGCACTGTCTCAACAGTACATCCGGCGAAATTGTAGTTCCAGTGAAGATGCTGGATACCCGCGATTGGACGGAAAGACCCCGTAGAGCTTTACTGTAGCTTAGCATTGAATTTCGGTATTGTCTGTACAGGATAGGTGGGAGACTAAGATACATGGGCGTCAGCCTGTGTGGAGTCATCCTTGGGATACCACCCTGACAGTACTGAGGTTCTAACTGGAGGCCATGAATCTGGTCACAGGACATTGTTAGGTGGGCAGTTTGACTGGGGCGGTCGCCTCCGAAAGAGTAACGGAGGCGCCCAAAGGTTCCCTCAGCGCGGTTGGAAATCGCGCGAAGAGTGCAAAGGCAGAAGGGAGCCTGACTGCGACACTTACAAGTGGAGCAGGGACGAAAGTCGGGCTTAGTGATCCGGTGGTACCTCGTGGGAGGGCCATCGCTCAACGGATAAAAGCTACCTCGGGGATAACAGGCTGATCTCCCCCAAGAGTCCACATCGACGGGGAGGTTTGGCACCTCGATGTCGGCTCGTCGCATCCTGGGGCTGAAGTAGGTCCCAAGGGTTGGGCTGTTCGCCCATTAAAGCGGCACGCGAGCTGGGTTCAGAACGTCGTGAGACAGTTCGGTCCCTATCCGTCGCGGGCGTAGGAAATTTGAAGGGAGCTGTCCTTAGTACGAGAGGACCGGGATGGACAAACCTCTGGTGCACCAGTTGTCACGCCAGTGGCATCGCTGGGTAGCTATGTTTGGAAGGGATAAACGCTGAAAGCATCTAAGCGTGAAGCCCACCCTAAGATGAGATTTCCCATTGTCCACACGTAAGTGTGGTGCAAGTAAGACTCCTGGAAGACCACCAGGTTGATAGGTTAGAGGTGTAAGCATGGTAACATGTTCAGCTGACTAATACTAATAAGTCGAGGGCTTGACCAAGATATAATAATAAAATGCGAAAACACTGTGCAATTTTGAGAGAATATTTATATTCTCATCTGGTGATTATGGCCTGAAGGTAACACCCGTTCCCATACCGAACACGAAGGTTAAGCTTCAATGCGCCGATGGTACTGCAGGGGTGACCTTGTGGAAGAGTAGGTTGTCGCCAGGTTACATGGCTAAATAGCTCAGTCGGTAGAGCAGAGGACTGAAAATCCTCGTGTCCCTGGTTCGATTCCGGGTTTAGCCACCAAAAACGTCTTAGATAATTCTAAGACGTTTTTTTTAGCGTTTTTTATCAGAATAATTATTAATTTGCCAGTCAATTGCCTTTTCACCTACTGATAACAAAAAACTATTAGTTTTAGAAAAAGGTTTACTGTTAAAAAAACCTCTGTATGCAGATAATGGACTTGGGTGAGCAGACTTTATTATGTAATGTATTGGATTTGTTAAAAGAGATTGTTTTGATTGAGCATTATTACCCCATAAAATAAAAACTATAGGTTTTGTTTTCTCATTTAACAAAGTGATAATTTTATCAGTAAAATTTTCCCAACCTTTGTTTTTATGAGAATTAGCCTCTCCGGATCTAACGGTAAGGACTGTATTTAATAATAAAACGCCTTGATCAGCCCATTTCTTTAAATAACCGGTGTTTGGTATATAACAACCTAAATCGGTATTTAATTCTTTATATATATTTAATAATGAAGGGGGAATCCTTACGCCTGGATTTACAGAAAAGCTTAAGCCATGAGCTTGACTAGGACCATGGTAAGGGTCTTGACCAAGTATAACAACATTTACGTCAGTATATGAAGTATATTTAAGTGCATTAAATACATCCTTTAATTCAGGATATATCAAAGAACTTTCATATTCTTCTTTTAAAAAGTATTTCAATTTTAAATAATAATCTTTGTTAACTTCATCTAATAAAAGTTCATTCCAATTATTTAATAAATTATTCATAAAATCACCTCACTTAAGTGTATCATAAATATTTTTATTTGGCTAAAATAAGTGGTTTATTTAAATTAATAAGAAGTTAAAGTATAAGACAGTTGTATTTAATATTTTAAGGATTAAATGGTATATAATTATATCGAATATAAAAATAGTGCATAAAATAACCAATAGTTGTATGCTAGTCAAGTATAAGATAAGGAGGATAAGCTATGCAAAAGATAGCTAGTAATGATTTAAAAGATTTAATTAAAAAAATATTTCTTATTATTTTAGGAAGTTTAATTTTAGCTATTGCAATAAATCTATTTGTAATTCCAAATAAACTTCTTAGTGGAGGCATTTCGGGAATAGGGTTAATGCTGCAGTATACATTTAATCTTCCTATGGGTGCGACGATATTAGTATTAAATATCCCACTGCTTATATTAAGTATTTTTAAAATAAATAAGAAATTCACTGTATTTACAATATTAGGAACAATATCGTTATCAGTTTTTTTGACTATTACAGTGCACTTAAATAATGTTCTCGCCCCGGTTGAGGAGTCTTATAGGCTACTATATTGTATATATGGGGGAGCGCTTTCAGGGATAGGTCTTGGAATCATTTTTTCTAATGAAGGATCTACAGGGGGCCTGGATATTGTAGCTGTATATGCTAAAAAGAAATATGGGATAGAAGTAGGCACAGTAATCTTTGCAATAAATGTTTTGATTGTGGCTGTTGGATCTGTAATATTTAATTTTAGAGTTGGATTATATACTTTAATTTCTATGTATATTAATTCTACTGTCATGGAAAAAGTTGTTAATGGGTTAAATCGTCGAAAAATGCTTCTAATTGTATCAGAAAAAGAAAAAGAAGTAAGTGATGCGATAATGGATAATTGCCATAGAGGAGTAACTCTATTATACGGGGAAGGTGCATACACTAGTCATAAGAAAAATATAATGTATTGTGTTGTTTCCTTAGGACAATTACCACAAATTAAAAGAGTAATAAAATCAATAGATCAAGGAGCTTTTATTTCTATAATAGATATAGCTGAGGTTCAGGGTAATGGATTTAAAAGTCCAATAAATTAGGAGTAGAAAAATATAAATAATAATTAATATAATTTATAGTAATAAAATATTAGAAATAAGGGAAATACTAAACCTGTAGTGTAAAAGTTAACGTGTGGAGTTAATAAAAATTCTAACACTTGAACTATACCTATACTAATTGATAAGGAGATGTGTTTTATGAAGATAGTTAAGGTTAGAAAAAATGCAGATGGAGATATTACAAATGTATTAACTAGTGCTGGTGAAGAATTAGATGTGAGCAAAGCGCTAGCTTTAGCAAAGATAGGGACAGTAGAGTCAGTGATTGTTGGTAAAAATAGAAATGGAAATGATGTTATAAAGTCATCACCTAATAGTACTATAGAAGATAATTTAGATAATCTCCCAACTTTCTAATATAAAATGGTTAAGTCCTCTTCATTTACTATCTAATTAATGTAGGGGCATATATTTTACTTGTTAGTAATAGATAGAATTAATTAATTTTGATAGGTATACTATTCCTAGTGTGTCAGTATAAAGAAAGTGTATGATACAAGAGTATTACAGAGATTAATACGTATAATTGTCGTATTAAAGAAAAAGACCAAAACTGATTATGGTCAAAGATGATATTATATTACTTGTCGCTGAGATTGAGTGGCAGTAAAGTACAAAAGCATAAGGAAACAACAGATAAAATGATTTGAAAAAACTGTTGACAACTTAAGCAATAACAGATATAATAGTAGAAGTCGTCACATGATGACAAATAAAATTGGTCTTTGAAAATTAAACAGAGAAATAGGTAAAGAAATGAAATAATATTTTATTTTAACCAGTCAATTACTTTAGTAAAAGTAATATTTAGTCGTAAGACTAAAAGTATGTAATGAGCTTGCTAACCAACTTAACAGTTGGCGCAGATTAATTATTTCAACTAAAAAAGTGTAAACTTTTAAATTGAGAGTTTGATCCTGGCTCAGGACGAACGCTGGCGGCGTGCCTAACACATGCAAGTCGAGCGATGCGATCCTTCGGGGTCAATTAGCGGCGGACGGGTGAGTAACACGTGGGTAACCTGCCTCAAAGAGGGGAATAGCCTCCCGAAAGGGAGATTAATACCGCATAATATGTTTTGATCGCATGATCTTAACATCAAAGGAATTTTTCGGAATTTCGCTTTGAGATGGACCCGCGGCGCATTAGCTAGTTGGTGAGGTAAAGGCCCACCAAGGCAACGATGCGTAGCCGACCTGAGAGGGTGATCGGCCACATTGGAACTGAGACACGGTCCAGACTCCTACGGGAGGCAGCAGTGGGGAATATTGCGCAATGGGGGAAACCCTGACGCAGCAACGCCGCGTGAATGATGAAGGCCTTCGGGTTGTAAAGTTCTGTCTTCTGGGACGATAATGACGGTACCAGAGGAGGAAGCCACGGCTAACTACGTGCCAGCAGCCGCGGTAATACGTAGGTGGCAAGCGTTGTCCGGATTTACTGGGCGTAAAGGATGCGTAGGCGGACATTTAAGTCAGATGTGAAATACCCGAGCTTAACTTGGGTGCTGCATTTGAAACTGGGTGTCTAGAGTGCAGGAGAGGTAAGTGGAATTCCTAGTGTAGCGGTGAAATGCGTAGAGATTAGGAAGAACACCAGTGGCGAAGGCGACTTACTGGACTGTAACTGACGCTGAGGCATGAAAGCGTGGGGAGCAAACAGGATTAGATACCCTGGTAGTCCACGCCGTAAACGATGAATACTAGGTGTCGGGGGTCGAACCTCGGTGCCGCCGTTAACACATTAAGTATTCCGCCTGGGGAGTACGATCGCAAGATTAAAACTCAAAGGAATTGACGGGGGCCCGCACAAGCAGCGGAGCATGTGGTTTAATTCGAAGCAACGCGAAGAACCTTACCTAGACTTGACATCCCTTGCATAACTCAGAGATGAGTGAAGTCCTTCGGGACAAGGTGACAGGTGGTGCATGGTTGTCGTCAGCTCGTGTCGTGAGATGTTGGGTTAAGTCCCGCAACGAGCGCAACCCTTATCATTAGTTGCTACCATTAAGTTGAGCACTCTAGTGAGACTGCCCGGGTTAACCGGGAGGAAGGTGGGGATGACGTCAAATCATCATGCCCCTTATGTCTAGGGCTACACACGTGCTACAATGGTGAGTACAAAGAGATGCAAGACCGCAAGGTGGAGCCAAACTCAAAAACTCATCCCAGTTCGGATTGTAGGCTGCAACTCGCCTACATGAAGCCGGAGTTGCTAGTAATCGCGAATCAGCATGTCGCGGTGAATACGTTCCCGGGCCTTGTACACACCGCCCGTCACACCATGAGAGTTGGTAACACCCGAAGTCCGTGAGGTAACCGTAAGGAGCCAGCGGCCGAAGGTGGGATCGATGATTGGGGTGAAGTCGTAACAAGGTAGCCGTAGGAGAACCTGCGGCTGGATCACCTCCTTTCTAGGGAGTAGATGTATTGACTTCGGTCGATGCAATAGAAGAATTTAATTATTCTTCAAAATATCTATTGTAATTACTCGTTCCTATTTCTCTGTTTAATTTTGAGAGACTAATTATATTAACTCTTAGGAGCTAATTAATTAATAGTTTTTCTTAAAATGTTCTTTGAAAATTGCACAGTGTATAAAGTTATTTTAAAAAGATTTAGATCCACGAGAGTGGTTATAGGTTAATTTATTATGATTTCGCAAAATTAATATTAAGAAACAAAATAGTTTATGAAAATAAACAGAATCAAAGGTCAAGCTACAAAGGGCGCATGGCGAATGCCTTGGCACTAGGAGCCGAAGAAGGACGCGTTAAGCTGCGATAAGCTTTGGGTAGGCGCAAATAGCCTGTGATCCAAAGATTTCCGAATGGGGGAACCCACATAGTAACAACTATGTACTGCATACTGAATAAATAGGTATGCAGAGGTACACCCGGGGAACTGAAACATCTAAGTACCCGGAGGAAGAGAAAGAAATATCGATTTCCTAAGTAGCGGCGAGCGAAAGGGAATGAGCCCAAACCTAAGTCTTTGACTTAGGGGTTGAGGATAGATCATAAATACTGCAATTCTTTAATTGAAGATAGCTGGAAAGCTGCTCCGCAGAAGGTAATAGGCCTGTAAATGAAAAGGAAGAACAGTCAGATCTAATCCAGAGTACCACGAGACACGTGAAACCTTGTGGGAAGCTGGGAGGACCACCTCCCAAGGCTAAATACTACCTAGTGACCGATAGTGAAGAAGTACCGTGAGGGAAAGGTGAAAAGAACCCCGGAAGGGGAGTGAAATAGAACCTGAAACCGTGTGCCTACAACCGGTCGAAGCACTTTTTATGTGTGACGGCGTGCTTTTTGTAGAACGAGCCAACGAGTTACGATATGTAGCAAGGTTAAGTACTTAAGGTACGGAGCCGAAGGGAAACCGAGTCTGAATAGGGCGTTCTAGTTGCATGTCGTAGACCCGAAACCGGGTGACCTATCCATGGCCAGGATGAAGCGGAAGTAAAATTCCGTGGAGGTCCGAACCACGTTGGTGTTGAAAAACCATGGGATGAGCTGTGGATAGCGGAGAAATTCCAATCGAACTCGGAGATAGCTGGTTCTCCTCGAAATAGCTTTAGGGCTAGCGTCGATTAATTGAGTAATGGAGGTAGAGCACTGAATGGGCTAGGGGCTGACAACAGTTACTGAACCCTATCAAACTCCGAATGCCATATACTTTTATTTCGGCAGTCAGACTGCGAATGATAAGATCCGTAGTCAAAAGGGAAACAGCCCAGACCATCAGCTAAGGTCCCAAAGTGTAAGTTAAGTGGAAAAGGATGTGGGATTTCTAAGACAACTAGGATGTTGGCTCAGAAGCAGCCACTCATTCAAAGAGTGCGTAATAGCTCACTAGTCAAGAGATCCTGCGCCGAAGATGTCCGGGGCTAAAACTTACCACCGAAGCTATGGGTTTACACAATTGTGTAAGCGGTAGAGGAGCTTTCTGTACTGGCTGAAGTCATACCGTAAGGAGTGGTGGACGGTACAGAAGTGAGAATGTTGGCATGAGTAGCGAGAGTTAAGTGAGAATCTTAACGGTCGAAAACCTAAGGTTTCCTGAGGAAGGCTCGTCCTCTCAGGGTTAGTCGGGACCTAAGCCGAGGCCGAAAGGCGTAGGTGATGGACAATCGGTTGATATTCCGATACCACCAATGGACGTTATTAGAAATGGGATGACGCAGGAGGATAAGATGTGCACACTATTGGATGTGTGTCTAAGCATTTAGGCGGAGCAAGCAGGCAAATCCGTTTGCTCTTAACGCTGAGATGTAATGGGGAAGGCAATTTATTGCTGAAGTATCTGATTCCACGCTGCCAAGAAAAGTCTCTATCGAGGATATTGGTGCCCGTACCGCAAACCGACACAGGTAGGTGAGGAGAGAATCCTAAGACCATCGGAAGAATTACTGTTAAGGAACTCGGCAAATTGACCCCGTAACTTCGGGAGAAGGGGTGCCTACGTAAGTAGGTCGCAGAGAATAGGCCCAAGCAACTGTTTAGCAAAAACACAGGTCTCTGCTAAAGCGAAAGCTGATGTATAGGGGCTGACGCCTGCCCGGTGCTGGAAGGTTAAGGGGATTAGTTAGCTGAGAGCTTGCTCTCGGCGAGGCTATGAACTTAAGCCCCAGTAAACGGCGGCCGTAACTATAACGGTCCTAAGGTAGCGAAATTCCTTGTCGGGTAAGTTCCGACCCGCACGAATGGCGTAATGATTTGGGCACTGTCTCAACAGTACATCCGGCGAAATTGTAGTTCCAGTGAAGATGCTGGATACCCGCGATTGGACGGAAAGACCCCGTAGAGCTTTACTGTAGCTTAGCATTGAATTTCGGTATTGTCTGTACAGGATAGGTGGGAGACTAAGATACATGGGCGTCAGCCTGTGTGGAGTCATCCTTGGGATACCACCCTGACAGTACTGAGGTTCTAACTGGAGGCCATGAATCTGGTCACAGGACATTGTTAGGTGGGCAGTTTGACTGGGGCGGTCGCCTCCGAAAGAGTAACGGAGGCGCCCAAAGGTTCCCTCAGCGCGGTTGGAAATCGCGCGAAGAGTGCAAAGGCAGAAGGGAGCCTGACTGCGACACTTACAAGTGGAGCAGGGACGAAAGTCGGGCTTAGTGATCCGGTGGTACCTCGTGGGAGGGCCATCGCTCAACGGATAAAAGCTACCTCGGGGATAACAGGCTGATCTCCCCCAAGAGTCCACATCGACGGGGAGGTTTGGCACCTCGATGTCGGCTCGTCGCATCCTGGGGCTGAAGTAGGTCCCAAGGGTTGGGCTGTTCGCCCATTAAAGCGGCACGCGAGCTGGGTTCAGAACGTCGTGAGACAGTTCGGTCCCTATCCGTCGCGGGCGTAGGAAATTTGAAGGGAGCTGTCCTTAGTACGAGAGGACCGGGATGGACAAACCTCTGGTGCACCAGTTGTCACGCCAGTGGCATCGCTGGGTAGCTATGTTTGGAAGGGATAAACGCTGAAAGCATCTAAGCGTGAAGCCCACCCTAAGATGAGATTTCCCATTGTCCACACGTAAGTGTGGTGCAAGTAAGACTCCTGGAAGACCACCAGGTTGATAGGTTAGAGGTGTAAGCATGGTAACATGTTCAGCTGACTAATACTAATAAGTCGAGGGCTTGACCAAGATAACATAAGTAACAATTAATATTAATAATGCGATAATACTGTGCAATTTTGAGAGAATATTTATATTCTCATCTGGTGATTATGGCCTGAAGGTAACACCCGTTCCCATACCGAACACGAAGGTTAAGCTTCAATGCGCCGATGGTACTGCAGGGGTGACCTTGTGGAAGAGTAGGTTGTCGCCAGGTAAACATGGTTTACTAGCTCAGTTGGTAGAGCACATGACTTTTAATCATGGTGTCCGGAGTTCGATTCTCCGGTAAGCCACCAAAAAAAGACACTTCATATGAAGTGTCTTTTTTTGTACGGCTTATATACTAATAAAAAAATGATTCTTCATATATAATCTATTGAGTAAATAACATTATTAGTTTAAAATGATTATATACTTAAACATAGGATAAAAGGGAGTGTGATTGTTTGTTTAAATCGATAGTAGATTTTTTTGCAAAAGATGGAATACAAGGTTTTTTTAGTGGATTAACATATGTTAAACTTAGATATGTTGGATTTGCTATTGGAGTTTTCGTGTTATTTCTATTACTAAAAAAAATATTTGCGAAGTATGTATTTAAAATAATATTAAAACTTGTTAATAAAACAAAATTTAATGCAGATACAAAAATAGTAGCTGCTTTTGAAAGACCATTGATTAATTTTTTCGAAGTACTGGGATTGTATTTTGCTTTTAAAATTTTAACAAATGCATTCTATATAGGGCTTGTGGTTATAAATAATATTTTTAGTTCTGCCATAATAGTATTAATTTCATGGGGACTTTACAATCTTACAGGGGAATCTTCACTTTTATTTGAGAGAATGCATAAAGCATATGATGTAAAAGTCGATAAAATATTATTCCCATTTATATCAAAAACATTAAGATTAATAGTAATAGCGTTAGCTATTACAATAATAGCTGAAAAATGGGGATATAACATTCAAGGGTTTATTGCGGGACTTGGACTAGGTGGATTGGCATTTGCACTAGCTGCTAAAGATGCAGCTGCTAATATTATTGCGGGTATGTCTATAATATTAGATAAACCTTTTACTATTGGAGACTGGGTTAAAAGTGATGTGTTAGAAGGTAGTATAGAAAATATTTCTTTTAGAACTACTAAAATAAGAACTATCGATGAAGCATTAATAATAGTGCCTAATTCGAAATTAACTAATGAAGCAGTAACAAATTTTAGTAGAAGAGGTAAACGAAGAGTTACTTTTAGTTTAGAACTAAATTATATAACATCTAGGCAAAAATTAGAGATTTGTGTCTCAAGAGTTAGGAGTATGTTAGAGAATCATCCTCAGGTTAATAAGGAAGGGATTCTTGTTAGGTTTGATAAATTGAGTGCGGCTAGTTTAGATATTATAGTATGTTATTTCGCTGATACACCAGATTTTGATGAATACTTTAGAGTAAAAGAAGATATAAATTTTGAAATATCGGATATACTGCATCAAGAAGAGATTTTAATGGCATTTCCGAGAAGTGGTATTTATGTGGATAGTTTACCTGATGAAGGTAAAAAAGACTATATAAAATCACTAGATATGATTCAAAATAAGGATATCTCAACAGAGGATATTAATGAAGATAACGATAAGTAAGAAGGGTTCTAAAGTTTTAGGTTAGAGCAATTGTAAATTAAAAGATATAGCCATAACTAATGAAGTTATGGCTATATCTTTTTTATGTTTTGTGGATTTACGCTATGAGGCTTAGTAATAGCATTATATTAAGCCCGGTTACTATAAGTCCAACAATCCAAAGAGTTATTTTACTTAGTGTACTGTTAGCATATTTGCCCATAACTTTTTTAGAAGAAGTTAAATATATCTGTAGAAATATAGTTATTGGAAGCTGTATACTTAAGAGCATTTGTGAGTAGATAAGACCTTTAAAAGGATTTGTTATAAAAAATATAGCTATTGTAGCACCAATTAAAGTAATTCCTATTCCAAGTTTAGTGTATACATTGTTAATATCATAATCTTTACCGAATATTCCTGCAAAAATACTTCCGCCTGCCATGCCTGCGGTGACTGAGGAAGAAATTCCGGCAAAAAGGAGGGCTATAGCGAAAACAATTGATGCTGTATTTCCAAGTAGAGGTGTAAGCATTTGTTGAGCTTGACTAAGTTCTGTAACTTGAACCTTTTGTGCAAAAAAAGTAGTTGCTGCGATAAGGATCATAGCGCTATTTATAGCCCAACCTACTATCATTGAAAAAAAAGTATCCATAAATTCATATTTAAGTTGCTTCTTTATTATACTCTCATCTTCTAGATTCCACTGACGACTTTGTATTACTTGTGAATGCAAAAATAAATTATGAGGCATTACTACAGCTCCTAGGACACTCATTATTATTGGGAGGGATCCACTTGGGAAAGAAGGTTTAATCCAGCCCACCATAGCTTTACCCCATTCTACATGCACAAGGCTCAATTCGAATAAGAATGATATTCCTATAAGCGAGACAAAGCCAATAATCCATTTTTCTAGTTTTTTATAAGAATTTGTACATAATATCCATAATATAAAGCATAAAACTAATATTGTTCCAAGTTTTAAAGGTATACCAAATAGCATATTTAAAGCAATAGCTCCGCCTAGAAGCTCTGCAAGGGCAGTAGAAACTGCGGCTATTACAGCGGAACCAAGCACCACGCGATTAAGCTTTGGGTTTAATGTGGCAGTAGATGCTTCCGATAGACAATTGCCGGTTACAATTCCAAGGTGGGCAGCATTATGTTGAAGAAGAATAAGCATAATTGTTGAAAGGGTTACCATCCAAAGTAGAGCATATCCATATTCGCCACCGGCAGAAATATTTGAAGCCCAGTTCCCTGGATCGATAAATCCTACTGTTACTAAAAGGCCTGGGCCTATATATCTTATAAAATTTAATGCTTTAAGTTTAGGTTCATGCTTTTTTTTAAAGAGATTCTTAATAGATGATAAGTTCAATATAACACATCCATTCTATATTATTCCTACAATATATACTATGTGGTAACTATTATTTGGATCAACAAAAGTGCATAAATAAAGAAAATAAAAATAATTTATGAATGAGTTTAATAATGTTAAATAAATTAGATATAGCGGAAAAATTACAAATAGTCATTAAAAGTGGATATTTGAGCTATATAATAACCATAAACAATAAATTATAATAAGGGGAGTATGAAAGAGAAATAAACAAATACTATAAATATATTATAATAGAAAGGGAGTTATAAATTGAAAATAAATGAATCACTAATATGTCCTAAATGTAATGGTAAAAACTTTGAAATAAAACATGAGGCCACTTTTGTTTATACATATAAAATAGACATAGTAAATGCAAGTATAGACAATGAAGAATCAGAAAATCTTCCTTTTTTATTTGATAATAGGGAACAGACTTGTTTTAAGGAATTTATAGAGTGTGATAAGTGTGGTACAAAATACCCTTGCTCTTTTGACAAATATAATCAAACCATAGATCTTACTATAATGAAAAAAGCAATAAGAGCAGATAATGTTAAAGAACCTGATTTCTTGGGATAAAATAATCATCCATTTTATAATGTATATATGTACATTCGTCTCAATTTCAAAATAGAATATTGACAAACTTATTCAATTAAACCATAATTAAATTCTTAAGCAAAAGGTAATTTGAACAATTAAGGGGCGATTATATGCGAAAAAAGCATTTGAATTGGATTTTAGTTATAGGGTGGATGATAATAATTTTCATATTTTCTAGTCAAGTAGGAGAGGTGTCAAATGAAAACAATAAATTTGTCATTTATGTATTCAACTTGCTTGGTCTAAATTTGAATAATATATTTGGAACTTTGAGTAATTTTATTGTTAGAAAAGCATCTCATTTTACTGAGTATTTTATTTTATATATGCTAATATATAGAGCAATGAATAAAGGTAAAAAGATAGATATGAAAATTTTTATTGCTTCAATATTAATAGTATTTCTATATGCATGCTCAGATGAATTTCATCAATCATTTGTTCCGGGAAGAGGACCCGCATTAAGGGATGTGATGGTAGATACATGTGGAGGACTTACAGCATTTTTATTTATCTATATTGTCACATTAAAAAAAAGACCTGCTCCACCAAATAAAGTCCTGACAAAATTAAAATAAAGTTTTGCTAAAAAGCTAATCGGCTCCACACTCGATTAGCTTTTTCCGCTTTTACCCCTACCTTTCCCTCGAAAAAATACCAGACAATTACCACGACTTAACGTCCCTCGAAACCATCCCGAAAGGGATAATGATAGGTTCAATAGCATGACATGAACTCATACAAACAAAGGCGTACATACGATTTATGAACAGAGAAGTAAACCTATAAATAGAAAGAAAATGAGATATAAAGATGGAAGAAAAGATGGACTCCTACGGAGAGTTTTGGGTGAAATAACGGTTGAAAAAAGAGCATGAAAAAGCGGGAAATGGAATTGAAGTAAAAGTTGAGAAAAGAAGTGAGTGTTTGCAAGGGTTAAGGGTGATTTGGTGGGCGATAAAAGCAAGACTTTATTAGAATTTTAATATAGATTTGATTCTGAATTTGATTTGTTGAGAGAGAAAAAGAGGGCTGAGAAGAAGAACTTTATTAAATTGGGTGACGGAGGAATCAGCGTTTGAGAGGTGTTTGGAGGCAGAACTTTATTAGAATCTAACATATATTCGTGTTACATTAAAAAAAAGACCTGCTTCTAATAAAGTTCTGACTAAATTAAAATAAAGTTCTGCTACAAAAGCTAATCGGAATACTACTCGATTAGCTTTTTATGTTTTTCTTATTATACATATTAATGTCTTTTGCAATATCAAGCAATGTAGAAATAAACACATGAATTATTTCATTTTTAATAAATAATTAAAAACAAATATAGTTATGAACATAGTTATACACAGTAGGACAATCAGATAGAGAGTAACTGTGGATAACTATAAGCTTATTGTTAGTATATTAGTTGATTTTGAACCTTTTTATTTCATTATCTAATTCTTCTGCTAATATTTGAAGCTCGCTTGAATGTTTCGTAAACTCTTCCATAGCGGCAGTTATTTCCTCAGTCGATGCATTTACTTGTTGCGTAGAAGAGGCGGTTTGTTCTGATATAGACGAAATATTTTCTATTTCAGATACTGTGGATTGCTTTTTCTCGTTTATATCAATAATTGATATTTTTACTTCATCAACTTTAGTGATCATTATTTCAATTGATTTTAGTATTTGACTAAATAGTTTTTTAGTTTGTACTACGGCTAGGTCTTGTTCATTTACTACAACTTCAGTTGATTTAATAGCAGTTAATGCTGCAATAGATTTTGTCTGTATACTTGCTATAATTTTCTTTATTTCCTCTGTTGAATGCTTTGATTGCTCGGCAAGTTTACTTATTTCTACAGCAACTACGGAAAATCCTTTACCTGCTTCACCGGCACGTGCAGATTCTATACTTGCGTTTAGTGATAAAAGATTAGTTTGTTCTGTAATACCTACTAATGTTTCAGAGATTATATCTATTTGTTTAGTACTCTCATTCATATCTTGTATTAAGGTATCAACTTCTTCGGTAGATAGCTTAGTTTTATTTGATTTCTCGATTAATGTATCTATCATAGATAGTCCTTTAGATCCTAATTTTTTAGTATCAATTGAAAGTATATCCATTTCGTTAGAATTAACACTAATTTTATCTAATCTATTTGATAAGTCATCCATAGCGGAAGATCCATCTTGAGCATTTTGAGCCTGTTGAGTTGCACCCATGGAAACTTGACCTATTGCACTTGCTACTTCACTGATTGCGGCGGTTACCTCTTCTGACATACTTGCAAGGGTTGTTGAAGTCTCGGATACTGTCTTGGATGAATTAGTAACATTGTTCATGATACCTGACATATTTTTCATCATTGAGTTAAAGGATGTAGCTAGATCTTTGAATTCATCTTTTGTAGAAGCAGTAATAGATACTGTTAAGTCTCCATCTGAGGCTTTAGTAAATACTTCCTTTAGCTTTTGAATATTATGAGCTATTCCTTTACTTAGTAACAATGATATAAATACAGAAATAATTCCCATTATTAATATAATTAGAAAAGTGGTTTTTAGGATAGACTTTGTATCACTAGTTAATTCACTCTCACTTAAGGGAGAGATTAATTTCCAACCTGTTAATTTATTTGTTACAAATACCCCGAATTTTTTTTCGCCATTATAATTATATTTAACAAAAGCATTATCTTGCGATTTAATGTTGTTCCAAATAGATAACTTAGAGGCCTCATTTGTTCCGATAAGGTCTTTTTTAGGATGAGATATAATATTACCTAAAGTATCAGATATAAACACATATCCAGTAGTCCCTACCTTTTTTGTGGACATTCGCTCTGCAAGTGTAGTTAGAGAACAATCCATTCCAACAACACCGACTACTTGTCCATCTTTCTCTACTGCGTGTACAATGGCAACAACAGTATTTCCAGTTACGTTATCTTTATATGGAGGAGTTATTATAACTTGACCTATATGGTCTATAGCCTGTTTATACCAAGAGCTCTTAGTTGAGTCATATCCATCAGGCATTTTTGCGATAGGATATGTAGCAAATTTGCCAGAAGCAGTTCCATAATACATATTAAGTATATCTTTATTGTTTTCTTTTACGCCTTTTAAAACGTCTGGTATATAATTGTAATTCTTACCTGTATCAACATTTATGAAGTCATAATTATTTGATGTCATTGATACCATATTAGCAAACCCATTAAAATAATCAGATAACCCATTATTTATTTCGGTAAGTGTTTGAGAACTTGTTACTGTAAGTTTTTTACTGAGAATTGATTTTGATTCAGTATAAGATCCAAAACCAGATATGATCAATGGAATAACACAAATGGATACTAAGCTAATAATTAATTTAGTGCGAATACTGTTCAGTTTAAAATTCTTGAATTTAATTTTAATTCCCCCTTTATAATATATAGAAATATACAATGTTGTTACTTAAAATAAATAAAATTTAATTTAATGTTTAATTCACTTAAATAAAAAAAGAAAACATACTAAAAGGTTTAGCTAATGAACTAAAAATCATCAATATAATTAATATTAAACTATAATTATACTTATTTTTCATTGTATCTAATTAATATCGTATTATAATTAAATAACTGAATACTGAAATAAAAGTAAATATGTTTTTGTATAGCATATTTTTGTTTTTTCACATTTATAATTATTTATTAGAGTAAGGTGGTGGTAATAGTAAGCTACAGTGTTATTATTGCTGTATAATTATGTTTAAGTTAATACATTGAAAAATGTGAGGTATGGTACTTAATATATAAAGCAAATAAAATTTGAAAGGGTGATTATATGAATACTTTAATAGACTTAATAATAAAGACGTGCCTAGATACAATATACATGACGGGAATGATAATTTTTGTGGGATTCATACTTGGATTTTTAAGGAATCATTCAATAGAAAATTTTCAAAGGAGTTTTGGGTGGAAGGCAGTAGCGACTACCGCGATTATAGGAGTTCCTATTCACGAACTTTCACATGCTATCTTGTGTCTTGTTTTTAGACATAAAATATCTAAATTGGTACTTTTACAAAGAAAAGATGAAAACGGAGTACTGGGTTATGTAAATCATGCATATAATCCTAATAGTATATACCAACAAACGGGTAACTTTTTTATAGGTATTGCACCTATATTTGGTGGGATATCAGCGATAATTGCTTTAATGTATATCATAATTCCTAAGACATACAATCAATTTATAAGTATATCTATGGTTAATATAAATATAACTAAAATAAATTCAGTTTCTTTAAATGGAATATTAAATTCTTACATTGATTTAATAAAGATAATTTTTTCAGTAACTAATTTTTCTAATCCATATTTTATATTGTTCTTATTCTTAGCTATCTGTATTTCATCTCATATATCGTTAAGTTCTGCAGATATTAAAGGGGCTTCTAAGGGGTTAATTGTAATATTTTTCATAGTACTTGCCCTTAATGTATTTGGATTTTCAAAGTTCGTTATGGCCCAAGGTTTATTAAAGTATAATATTATACTAATAGGGTTTCTTATAGTATCGTTAATCTTTTCTGGGATAACTTATCTTGTAAGTTTATTGTTACTATTAATAAAGCATTAATATATTATAAAGCACATGGAATTTTTCATGTGCTTTATTGTGGTTAAAAGATAATCGCATTAAGGAATCTATATAGACAATTTGTTGTATGGGAATAAAACATTTATAAGTTAAATGTCTTATTAATTAAGAATAGCGTATGGATACATTTTTTCAAATTACCTATTAGTGATATAATTTTATTATTGAAATATAAAGAATAGTATGAAGGAGTGAAAATGATGAAGGTATCTCAAATAATGACTCCAGGGCCTACACAAGTAAGAGAAAACGTAAGAATGGCTAGAGCTTTAGCTACTACAAATCCAGATTTAGATTTGCAGTTTTATGAATTTTATAAAGAAACTTGTGAGGAAATAGGACAGTTTTTAAAGACAAGTAATGAAGTTAGAATATTAAGCGGTGAGGGGATTTTAGGCCTTGAAGCTGCGTGTGCATCACTTACCGAAAATGGTGATAGGGTATTAGTGATTGATAATGGAATATTTGGAGAAGGGTTTGCTGATTTTGTTAAGATGTATGGTGGAGAGGTCGTTGTTTTTAAAGGGGATAGGAAGCGTGCAATAGATACTCAAAAATTAGGAAAATTCCTTGAAAAAGATCATGATTTCAAATATGCTACTGTAGTACATTGTGATACACCATCAGGAGTATTAAATGATATAGATAAGATATGTCATTTACTAAAAAGGATGAATATACTTACAGTAGTGGACAGTGTAGCTGGTATGGGTGGAGAAGAGGTAAGAGTAGATGAATGGAAAATAGATATAGTAATAGGTGCTTCGCAAAAATGTGTTTCAGCACCAGCAGGGCTTACATTTTTAAGTATAAGTGAAGAGGCATTTGAATCTATGGATCAAAGAAAGAAACCTATAGCTTCCTATTATTGTAATTTACTTATATGGAAAGATTATTACAAGAATAAGTGGTTCCCGTATACGCCACCAATAAGTGATATTGTTGGTCTAAGACAAGCTTTTGATAATATTAAAGAAGACACGGGAATACTTGAAAGACATAATTCTATTGCTAAAGCTACAAGGAAGGCTGTAAAGAAGGCGGGTCTTAGTTTATATATTGAAGAAGGATATTCTAATACTGTAACAGTTATAGAATTGCCTAAGGATATAAATGATAAAGTATTATTAAAATATATGGTTGATGAGTTTAATGTATTTATAGCTGGTTCATTTGGGTATTTACAGGGAAAAGTAATAAGGATAGGACATATGGGGGAAAATGCTAAAAGGGATAAAATGGCTTATACATTATTAGCATTACAATCATCGTTAAAGGAGCTTGGATTTGATTGTAAAACTAATATGGTCGAAGTTTTTCTAAGTGAGGTATAGAATAATAAAAGTTTATTTAATATTTTTGAAATAGGTAGTATAACTAATAAAATATTAAAGAATGTAAAATTTAGGTATGTTATTAATAGAATCATAGTATACCAGTCCTAGTGTATCAATGTGAAGGAAATGCGATAAACAATAGCATTATGAAGAATATTGCATATAATTAGCATACTTAAAGGATTATTGTAAGTGTGTCATATATGTATATGATAGAATACTCTTTGTCGTCACATACGAGTGGCACACTAACTAACTGTTAATTATACTTTATTAGATTTTAATTATAAATTTATTATAAAGAACTAGTTGACAAAACAAGAAAAACCTAGTATTATAGTAGAAGTCGTCACATGATGACAAGTTAAATTGGTCTTTGAAAATTAAACAGAGAAATAGGTAAAGAAATGAAATAATATTTTATTTTAACCAGTCAATTACTTTAGTAAAAGTAATATTTAGTCGTAAGACTAAAAGTATGTAATGAGCTTGCTAACCAACTTAACAGTTGGCGCAGATTAATTATTTCAACTAAAAAAGTGTAAACTTTTAAATTGAGAGTTTGATCCTGGCTCAGGACGAACGCTGGCGGCGTGCCTAACACATGCAAGTCGAGCGATGCGATCCTTCGGGGTCAATTAGCGGCGGACGGGTGAGTAACACGTGGGTAACCTGCCTCAAAGAGGGGAATAGCCTCCCGAAAGGGAGATTAATACCGCATAATATGTTTTGATCGCATGATCTTAACATCAAAGGAATTCTTCGGAATTTCACTTTGAGATGGACCCGCGGCGCATTAGCTAGTTGGTGAGGTAAAGGCCCACCAAGGCAACGATGCGTAGCCGACCTGAGAGGGTGATCGGCCACATTGGAACTGAGACACGGTCCAGACTCCTACGGGAGGCAGCAGTGGGGAATATTGCGCAATGGGGGAAACCCTGACGCAGCAACGCCGCGTGAATGATGAAGGCCTTCGGGTTGTAAAGTTCTGTCTTCTGGGACGATAATGACGGTACCAGAGGAGGAAGCCACGGCTAACTACGTGCCAGCAGCCGCGGTAATACGTAGGTGGCAAGCGTTGTCCGGATTTACTGGGCGTAAAGGATGCGTAGGCGGACATTTAAGTCAGATGTGAAATACCCGAGCTTAACTTGGGTGCTGCATTTGAAACTGGGTGTCTAGAGTGCAGGAGAGGTAAGTGGAATTCCTAGTGTAGCGGTGAAATGCGTAGAGATTAGGAAGAACACCAGTGGCGAAGGCGACTTACTGGACTGTAACTGACGCTGAGGCATGAAAGCGTGGGGAGCAAACAGGATTAGATACCCTGGTAGTCCACGCCGTAAACGATGAATACTAGGTGTCGGGGGTCGAACCTCGGTGCCGCCGTTAACACATTAAGTATTCCGCCTGGGGAGTACGATCGCAAGATTAAAACTCAAAGGAATTGACGGGGGCCCGCACAAGCAGCGGAGCATGTGGTTTAATTCGAAGCAACGCGAAGAACCTTACCTAGACTTGACATCCCTTGCATAACTCAGAGATGAGTGAAGTCCTTCGGGACAAGGTGACAGGTGGTGCATGGTTGTCGTCAGCTCGTGTCGTGAGATGTTGGGTTAAGTCCCGCAACGAGCGCAACCCTTATCATTAGTTGCTACCATTAAGTTGAGCACTCTAGTGAGACTGCCCGGGTTAACCGGGAGGAAGGTGGGGATGACGTCAAATCATCATGCCCCTTATGTCTAGGGCTACACACGTGCTACAATGGTGAGTACAAAGAGATGCAAGACCGCAAGGTGGAGCCAAACTCAAAAACTCATCCCAGTTCGGATTGTAGGCTGCAACTCGCCTACATGAAGCCGGAGTTGCTAGTAATCGCGAATCAGCATGTCGCGGTGAATACGTTCCCGGGCCTTGTACACACCGCCCGTCACACCATGAGAGTTGGTAACACCCGAAGTCCGTGAGGTAACCGTAAGGAGCCAGCGGCCGAAGGTGGGATCGATGATTGGGGTGAAGTCGTAACAAGGTAGCCGTAGGAGAACCTGCGGCTGGATCACCTCCTTTCTAGGGAGTAGATGTATTGACTTCGGTCGATGCAATAGAAGAATTTAATTATTCTTCAAAACATCTATTGTAATTACTCGTTCCTATTTCTCTGTTTAATTTTGAGAGACTAATATTGCTTAACTTTTACAAGTTAAGCAATTGATAGTTTTTCTTAAAATGTTCTTTGAAAATTGCACAGTGTATAAAGTTATTTTAAAAAGATTTAGATCCACCTTGCATATTGTAAAATACGAGTAAGTGGTTATAAGTTGATTTATTATGATTTCGCAAAATTAATATTAAGAAACAAAATAGTTTATGAAAATAAACAGAATCAAAGGTCAAGCTACAAAGGGCGCATGGCGAATGCCTTGGCACTAGGAGCCGAAGAAGGACGCGTTAAGCTGCGATAAGCTTTGGGTAGGCGCAAATAGCCTGTGATCCAAAGATTTCCGAATGGGGGAACCCACATAGTAACAACTATGTACTGCATACTGAATAAATAGGTATGCAGAGGTACACCCGGGGAACTGAAACATCTAAGTACCCGGAGGAAGAGAAAGAAATATCGATTTCCTAAGTAGCGGCGAGCGAAAGGGAAAGAGCCCAAACCTAAGTCTTTGACTTAGGGGTTGAGGATAGATCATAAATACTGTAATTCTTTAATTGAAGATAGCTGGAAAGCTGCTCCGCAGAAGGTAATAGGCCTGTAAATGAAAAGGAAGAACAGTCAGATCTAATCCAGAGTACCACGAGACACGTGAAACCTTGTGGGAAGCTGGGAGGACCACCTCCCAAGGCTAAATACTACCTAGTGACCGATAGTGAAGAAGTACCGTGAGGGAAAGGTGAAAAGAACCCCGGAAGGGGAGTGAAATAGAACCTGAAACCGTGTGCCTACAACCGGTCGAAGCACTTTTTATGTGTGACGGCGTGCTTTTTGTAGAACGAGCCAACGAGTTACGATATGTAGCAAGGTTAAGTACTTAAGGTACGGAGCCGAAGGGAAACCGAGTCTGAATAGGGCGTTCTAGTTGCATGTCGTAGACCCGAAACCGGGTGACCTATCCATGGCCAGGATGAAGCGGAAGTAAAATTCCGTGGAGGTCCGAACCACGTTGGTGTTGAAAAACCATGGGATGAGCTGTGGATAGCGGAGAAATTCCAATCGAACTCGGAGATAGCTGGTTCTCCTCGAAATAGCTTTAGGGCTAGCGTCGATTAATTGAGTAATGGAGGTAGAGCACTGAATGGGCTAGGGGCTGACAACAGTTACTGAACCCTATCAAACTCCGAATGCCATATACTTTTATTTCGGCAGTCAGACTGCGAATGATAAGATCCGTAGTCAAAAGGGAAACAGCCCAGACCATCAGCTAAGGTCCCAAAGTGTAAGTTAAGTGGAAAAGGATGTGGGATTTCTAAGACAACTAGGATGTTGGCTCAGAAGCAGCCACTCATTCAAAGAGTGCGTAATAGCTCACTAGTCAAGAGATCCTGCGCCGAAGATGTCCGGGGCTAAAACTTACCACCGAAGCTATGGGTTTACGCAATTGTGTAAGCGGTAGAGGAGCTTTCTGTACTGGCTGAAGTCATACCGTAAGGAGTGGTGGACGGTACAGAAGTGAGAATGTTGGCATGAGTAGCGAGAGTTAAGTGAGAATCTTAACGGTCGAAAACCTAAGGTTTCCTGAGGAAGGCTCGTCCTCTCAGGGTTAGTCGGGACCTAAGCCGAGGCCGAAAGGCGTAGGTGATGGACAATCGGTTGATATTCCGATACCACCAATGGACGTTATTAGAAATGGGATGACGCAGGAGGATAAGATGTGCACACTATTGGATGTGTGTCTAAGCATTTAGGCGGAGCAAGCAGGCAAATCCGTTTGCTCTTAACGCTGAGATGTAATGGGGAAGGCAATTTATTGCTGAAGTATCTGATTCCACGCTGCCAAGAAAAGTCTCTATCGAGGATATTGGTGCCCGTACCGCAAACCGACACAGGTAGGTGAGGAGAGAATCCTAAGACCATCGGAAGAATTACTGTTAAGGAACTCGGCAAATTGACCCCGTAACTTCGGGAGAAGGGGTGCCTACGTAAGTAGGTCGCAGAGAATAGGCCCAAGCAACTGTTTAGCAAAAACACAGGTCTCTGCTAAAGCGAAAGCTGATGTATAGGGGCTGACGCCTGCCCGGTGCTGGAAGGTTAAGGGGATTAGTTAGCTGAGAGCTTGCTCTCGGCGAGGCTATGAACTTAAGCCCCAGTAAACGGCGGCCGTAACTATAACGGTCCTAAGGTAGCGAAATTCCTTGTCGGGTAAGTTCCGACCCGCACGAATGGCGTAATGATTTGGGCACTGTCTCAACAGTACATCCGGCGAAATTGTAGTTCCAGTGAAGATGCTGGATACCCGCGATTGGACGGAAAGACCCCGTAGAGCTTTACTGTAGCTTAGCATTGAATTTCGGTATTGTCTGTACAGGATAGGTGGGAGACTAAGATACATGGGCGTCAGCCTGTGTGGAGTCATCCTTGGGATACCACCCTGACAGTACTGAGGTTCTAACTGGAGGCCATGAATCTGGTCACAGGACATTGTTAGGTGGGCAGTTTGACTGGGGCGGTCGCCTCCGAAAGAGTAACGGAGGCGCCCAAAGGTTCCCTCAGCGCGGTTGGAAATCGCGCGAAGAGTGCAAAGGCAGAAGGGAGCCTGACTGCGACACTTACAAGTGGAGCAGGGACGAAAGTCGGGCTTAGTGATCCGGTGGTACCTCGTGGGAGGGCCATCGCTCAACGGATAAAAGCTACCTCGGGGATAACAGGCTGATCTCCCCCAAGAGTCCACATCGACGGGGAGGTTTGGCACCTCGATGTCGGCTCGTCGCATCCTGGGGCTGAAGTAGGTCCCAAGGGTTGGGCTGTTCGCCCATTAAAGCGGCACGCGAGCTGGGTTCAGAACGTCGTGAGACAGTTCGGTCCCTATCCGTCGCGGGCGTAGGAAATTTGAAGGGAGCTGTCCTTAGTACGAGAGGACCGGGATGGACAAACCTCTGGTGCACCAGTTGTCACGCCAGTGGCATCGCTGGGTAGCTATGTTTGGAAGGGATAAACGCTGAAAGCATCTAAGCGTGAAGCCCACCCTAAGATGAGATTTCCCATTGTCCACACGTAAGTGTGGTGCAAGTAAGACTCCTGGAAGACCACCAGGTTGATAGGTTAGAGGTGTAAGCATGGTAACATGTTCAGCTGACTAATACTAATAAGTCGAGGGCTTGACCAAGATAACATAAGTAACAATTAATATTAATAATGCGATAATACTGTGCAATTTTGAGAGAATATTTATATTCTCATCTGGTGATTATGGCCTGAAGGTAACACCCGTTCCCATACCGAACACGAAGGTTAAGCTTCAATGCGCCGATGGTACTGCAGGGGTGACCTTGTGGAAGAGTAGGTTGTCGCCAGGTTACAAAAAACTACTAAGTATAACTTAGTAGTTTTATTTTGCGTTAATATAACTTGGTATTGAAATGCTTTAACGCCAATATTAATTTGAGGGATATATTAAATCATCCGTAGCTTGTGTATTAGTCCAAATTAGTAAGGATGTTGATTGAAATTTGAGAAAATTATGGAATAAAATAAAACAAAAATATGATAATCATCATCGTATCTGAAGTGTTTTGAATATTTTGGTACCTATCAGAGTATAAAATTAAAGAAATATATTGCTATTATTAATACGACAATACTGAAATATTGTATATACTTATCCATGTGTATCATAACGCTAAATATTGAATTATATAGATATATATGTAGAAATATGGAGTTAATCTTCTTAGACTGTATTTATGGTAAAATTGTAATGTTTTTTATATGATAGAATACTCCTTGTCGTCACATACGAGTGACACATTAAACTAACTGACAATTACAATTTAATAACTTTCAGATGAAAATTTATTTTTAAGAAGTAGTTGACAAAACAAGAAAAACCTAGTATTATAGTAGAAGTCGTCACATGATGACAAAGCAAATTGGTCTTTGAAAATTAAACAGAGAAATAGGTAAAGAAATGAAATAATATTTTATTTTAACCAGTCAATTACTTTAGTAAAAGTAATATTTAGTCGTAAGACTAAAAGTATGTAATGAGCTTGCTAACCAACTTAACAGTTGGCGCAGATTAATTATTTCAACTAAAAAAGTGTAAACTTTTAAATTGAGAGTTTGATCCTGGCTCAGGACGAACGCTGGCGGCGTGCCTAACACATGCAAGTCGAGCGATGCGATCCTTCGGGATCAATTAGCGGCGGACGGGTGAGTAACACGTGGGTAACCTGCCTCAAAGAGGGGAATAGCCTCCCGAAAGGGAGATTAATACCGCATAATATGTTTTGATCGCATGATCTTAACATCAAAGGAATTTTTCGGAATTTCACTTTGAGATGGACCCGCGGCGCATTAGCTAGTTGGTGAGGTAAAGGCCCACCAAGGCAACGATGCGTAGCCGACCTGAGAGGGTGATCGGCCACATTGGAACTGAGACACGGTCCAGACTCCTACGGGAGGCAGCAGTGGGGAATATTGCGCAATGGGGGAAACCCTGACGCAGCAACGCCGCGTGAATGATGAAGGCCTTCGGGTTGTAAAGTTCTGTCTTCTGGGACGATAATGACGGTACCAGAGGAGGAAGCCACGGCTAACTACGTGCCAGCAGCCGCGGTAATACGTAGGTGGCAAGCGTTGTCCGGATTTACTGGGCGTAAAGGATGCGTAGGCGGACATTTAAGTCAGATGTGAAATACCCGAGCTTAACTTGGGTGCTGCATTTGAAACTGGGTGTCTAGAGTGCAGGAGAGGTAAGTGGAATTCCTAGTGTAGCGGTGAAATGCGTAGAGATTAGGAAGAACACCAGTGGCGAAGGCGACTTACTGGACTGTAACTGACGCTGAGGCATGAAAGCGTGGGGAGCAAACAGGATTAGATACCCTGGTAGTCCACGCCGTAAACGATGAATACTAGGTGTCGGGGGTCGAACCTCGGTGCCGCCGTTAACACATTAAGTATTCCGCCTGGGGAGTACGATCGCAAGATTAAAACTCAAAGGAATTGACGGGGGCCCGCACAAGCAGCGGAGCATGTGGTTTAATTCGAAGCAACGCGAAGAACCTTACCTAGACTTGACATCCCTTGCATAACTCAGAGATGAGTGAAGTCCTTCGGGACAAGGTGACAGGTGGTGCATGGTTGTCGTCAGCTCGTGTCGTGAGATGTTGGGTTAAGTCCCGCAACGAGCGCAACCCTTATCATTAGTTGCTACCATTAAGTTGAGCACTCTAGTGAGACTGCCCGGGTTAACCGGGAGGAAGGTGGGGATGACGTCAAATCATCATGCCCCTTATGTCTAGGGCTACACACGTGCTACAATGGTGAGTACAAAGAGATGCAAGACCGCAAGGTGGAGCCAAACTCAAAAACTCATCCCAGTTCGGATTGTAGGCTGCAACTCGCCTACATGAAGCCGGAGTTGCTAGTAATCGCGAATCAGCATGTCGCGGTGAATACGTTCCCGGGCCTTGTACACACCGCCCGTCACACCATGAGAGTTGGTAACACCCGAAGTCCGTGAGGTAACCGTAAGGAGCCAGCGGCCGAAGGTGGGATCGATGATTGGGGTGAAGTCGTAACAAGGTAGCCGTAGGAGAACCTGCGGCTGGATCACCTCCTTTCTAGGGAGTAGATGTATTGACTTCGGTCGATGCAATAGAAGAATTTAATTATTCTTCAAAATATCTATTGTAATTACTCGTTCCTATTTCTCTGTTTAATTTTGAGAGACTAATTATATTAACTCTTAGGAGCTAATTAATTAATAGTTTTTCTTAAAATGTTCTTTGAAAATTGCACAGTGTATAAAGTTATTTTAAAAAGATTTAGATCCACGAGAGTGGTTATAGGTTAATTTATTATGATTTCGCAAAATTAATATTAAGAAACAAAATAGTTTATGAAAATAAACAGAATCAAAGGTCAAGCTACAAAGGGCGCATGGCGAATGCCTTGGCACTAGGAGCCGAAGAAGGACGCGTTAAGCTGCGATAAGCTTTGGGTAGGCGCAAATAGCCTGTGATCCAAAGATTTCCGAATGGGGGAACCCACATAGTAACAACTATGTACTGCATACTGAATAAATAGGTATGCAGAGGTACACCCGGGGAACTGAAACATCTAAGTACCCGGAGGAAGAGAAAGAAATATCGATTTCCTAAGTAGCGGCGAGCGAAAGGGAATGAGCCCAAACCTAAGTCTTTGACTTAGGGGTTGAGGATAGATCATAAATACTGCAATTCTTTAATTGAAGATAGCTGGAAAGCTGCTCCGCAGAAGGTAATAGGCCTGTAAATGAAAAGGAAGAACAGTCAGATCTAATCCAGAGTACCACGAGACACGTGAAACCTTGTGGGAAGCTGGGAGGACCACCTCCCAAGGCTAAATACTACCTAGTGACCGATAGTGAAGAAGTACCGTGAGGGAAAGGTGAAAAGAACCCCGGAAGGGGAGTGAAATAGAACCTGAAACCGTGTGCCTACAACCGGTCGAAGCACTTTTTATGTGTGACGGCGTGCTTTTTGTAGAACGAGCCAACGAGTTACGATATGTAGCAAGGTTAAGTACTTAAGGTACGGAGCCGAAGGGAAACCGAGTCTGAATAGGGCGTTCTAGTTGCATGTCGTAGACCCGAAACCGGGTGACCTATCCATGGCCAGGATGAAGCGGAAGTAAAATTCCGTGGAGGTCCGAACCACGTTGGTGTTGAAAAACCATGGGATGAGCTGTGGATAGCGGAGAAATTCCAATCGAACTCGGAGATAGCTGGTTCTCCTCGAAATAGCTTTAGGGCTAGCGTCGATTAATTGAGTAATGGAGGTAGAGCACTGAATGGGCTAGGGGCTGACAACAGTTACTGAACCCTATCAAACTCCGAATGCCATATACTTTTATTTCGGCAGTCAGACTGCGAATGATAAGATCCGTAGTCAAAAGGGAAACAGCCCAGACCATCAGCTAAGGTCCCAAAGTGTAAGTTAAGTGGAAAAGGATGTGGGATTTCTAAGACAACTAGGATGTTGGCTCAGAAGCAGCCACTCATTCAAAGAGTGCGTAATAGCTCACTAGTCAAGAGATCCTGCGCCGAAGATGTCCGGGGCTAAAACTTACCACCGAAGCTATGGGTTTACACAATTGTGTAAGCGGTAGAGGAGCTTTCTGTACTGGCTGAAGTCATACCGTAAGGAGTGGTGGACGGTACAGAAGTGAGAATGTTGGCATGAGTAGCGAGAGTTAAGTGAGAATCTTAACGGTCGAAAACCTAAGGTTTCCTGAGGAAGGCTCGTCCTCTCAGGGTTAGTCGGGACCTAAGCCGAGGCCGAAAGGCGTAGGTGATGGACAATCGGTTGATATTCCGATACCACCAATGGACGTTATTAGAAATGGGATGACGCAGGAGGATAAGATGTGCACACTATTGGATGTGTGTCTAAGCATTTAGGCGGAGCAAGCAGGCAAATCCGTTTGCTCTTAACGCTGAGATGTAATGGGGAAGGCAATTTATTGCTGAAGTATCTGATTCCACGCTGCCAAGAAAAGTCTCTATCGAGGATATTGGTGCCCGTACCGCAAACCGACACAGGTAGGTGAGGAGAGAATCCTAAGACCATCGGAAGAATTACTGTTAAGGAACTCGGCAAATTGACCCCGTAACTTCGGGAGAAGGGGTGCCTACGTAAGTAGGTCGCAGAGAATAGGCCCAAGCAACTGTTTAGCAAAAACACAGGTCTCTGCTAAAGCGAAAGCTGATGTATAGGGGCTGACGCCTGCCCGGTGCTGGAAGGTTAAGGGGATTAGTTAGCTGAGAGCTTGCTCTCGGCGAGGCTATGAACTTAAGCCCCAGTAAACGGCGGCCGTAACTATAACGGTCCTAAGGTAGCGAAATTCCTTGTCGGGTAAGTTCCGACCCGCACGAATGGCGTAATGATTTGGGCACTGTCTCAACAGTACATCCGGCGAAATTGTAGTTCCAGTGAAGATGCTGGATACCCGCGATTGGACGGAAAGACCCCGTAGAGCTTTACTGTAGCTTAGCATTGAATTTCGGTATTGTCTGTACAGGATAGGTGGGAGACTAAGATACATGGGCGTCAGCCTGTGTGGAGTCATCCTTGGGATACCACCCTGACAGTACTGAGGTTCTAACTGGAGGCCATGAATCTGGTCACAGGACATTGTTAGGTGGGCAGTTTGACTGGGGCGGTCGCCTCCGAAAGAGTAACGGAGGCGCCCAAAGGTTCCCTCAGCGCGGTTGGAAATCGCGCGAAGAGTGCAAAGGCAGAAGGGAGCCTGACTGCGACACTTACAAGTGGAGCAGGGACGAAAGTCGGGCTTAGTGATCCGGTGGTACCTCGTGGGAGGGCCATCGCTCAACGGATAAAAGCTACCTCGGGGATAACAGGCTGATCTCCCCCAAGAGTCCACATCGACGGGGAGGTTTGGCACCTCGATGTCGGCTCGTCGCATCCTGGGGCTGAAGTAGGTCCCAAGGGTTGGGCTGTTCGCCCATTAAAGCGGCACGCGAGCTGGGTTCAGAACGTCGTGAGACAGTTCGGTCCCTATCCGTCGCGGGCGTAGGAAATTTGAAGGGAGCTGTCCTTAGTACGAGAGGACCGGGATGGACAAACCTCTGGTGCACCAGTTGTCACGCCAGTGGCATCGCTGGGTAGCTATGTTTGGAAGGGATAAACGCTGAAAGCATCTAAGCGTGAAGCCCACCCTAAGATGAGATTTCCCATTGTCCACACGTAAGTGTGGTGCAAGTAAGACTCCTGGAAGACCACCAGGTTGATAGGTTAGAGGTGTAAGCATGGTAACATGTTCAGCTGACTAATACTAATAAGTCGAGGGCTTGACCAAGATAACATAAGTAACAATTAATATTAATAATGCGATAATACTGTGCAATTTTGAGAGAATATTTATATTCTCATCTGGTGATTATGGCCTGAAGGTAACACCCGTTCCCATACCGAACACGAAGGTTAAGCTTCAATGCGCCGATGGTACTGCAGGGGTGACCTTGTGGAAGAGTAGGTTGTCGCCAGGTTACAAAAAACTACTAAGTATAACTTAGTAGTTTTATTTTGCGTTAATATAACTTGGTATTGAAATACTTTAACGCCAATATTAATTTGAGGGATATATTAAATCATCTCTCGGGGAGATGCAACAGCTCCGAAGACGATGCATTGACGACTTAAGAAGGAGATTTGTACATTTGCAGTTCCCTGAAGTAGGTAACTCTTATTTATAGAAATGAAAATCTTAATCACTTAATCATCCGTAGCTTGTGTATTAGTCCAAATTAGTAAGTTGTTGATTGAAATTTGAGAAAATTATGGAATAAAGTAAAACAAAAATATGATAATAATCAGCGTTTTGAACATTTTGGTACCTACCACAGTATAAAATTAAACAAATATATTGCTATTAGTAATACTACAATACTGTAATATTGTATATACTTATCCATGTGTATCATAACGCTAGATATTGAATTATATAGATATAGATGTAGAAATATGGAGTTAATCTTCTTAGACTGTGTTTATGGTAAAATTGTAATGTTTTTTATATGATAGAATACTCCTTGTCGTCACATACGAATGACACATTAAACTAACTGACAATTACAATTTAATAACTTTCAGATGAAAATTTATTTTAAAGAAGTAGTTGACAAAACAAGAAAAACCTAGTATTATAGTAGAAGTCGTCACATGATGACAAAGCAAATTGGTCTTTGAAAATTAAACAGAGAAATAGGTAAAGAAATGAAATAATATTTTATTTTAACCAGTCAATTACTTTAGTAAAAGTAATATTTAGTCGTAAGACTAAAAGTATGTAATGAGCTTGCTAACCAACTTAACAGTTGGCGCAGATTAATTATTTCAACTAAAAAAGTGTAAACTTTTAAATTGAGAGTTTGATCCTGGCTCAGGACGAACGCTGGCGGCGTGCCTAACACATGCAAGTCGAGCGATGCGATCCTTCGGGGTCAATTAGCGGCGGACGGGTGAGTAACACGTGGGTAACCTGCCTCAAAGAGGGGAATAGCCTCCCGAAAGGGAGATTAATACCGCATAATATGTTTTGATCGCATGATCTTAACATCAAAGGAATTTTTCGGAATTTCACTTTGAGATGGACCCGCGGCGCATTAGCTAGTTGGTGAGGTAAAGGCCCACCAAGGCAACGATGCGTAGCCGACCTGAGAGGGTGATCGGCCACATTGGAACTGAGACACGGTCCAGACTCCTACGGGAGGCAGCAGTGGGGAATATTGCGCAATGGGGGAAACCCTGACGCAGCAACGCCGCGTGAATGATGAAGGCCTTCGGGTTGTAAAGTTCTGTCTTCTGGGACGATAATGACGGTACCAGAGGAGGAAGCCACGGCTAACTACGTGCCAGCAGCCGCGGTAATACGTAGGTGGCAAGCGTTGTCCGGATTTACTGGGCGTAAAGGATGCGTAGGCGGACATTTAAGTCAGATGTGAAATACCCGAGCTTAACTTGGGTGCTGCATTTGAAACTGGGTGTCTAGAGTGCAGGAGAGGTAAGTGGAATTCCTAGTGTAGCGGTGAAATGCGTAGAGATTAGGAAGAACACCAGTGGCGAAGGCGACTTACTGGACTGTAACTGACGCTGAGGCATGAAAGCGTGGGGAGCAAACAGGATTAGATACCCTGGTAGTCCACGCCGTAAACGATGAATACTAGGTGTCGGGGGTCGAACCTCGGTGCCGCCGTTAACACATTAAGTATTCCGCCTGGGGAGTACGATCGCAAGATTAAAACTCAAAGGAATTGACGGGGGCCCGCACAAGCAGCGGAGCATGTGGTTTAATTCGAAGCAACGCGAAGAACCTTACCTAGACTTGACATCCCTTGCATAACTCAGAGATGAGTGAAGTCCTTCGGGACAAGGTGACAGGTGGTGCATGGTTGTCGTCAGCTCGTGTCGTGAGATGTTGGGTTAAGTCCCGCAACGAGCGCAACCCTTATCATTAGTTGCTACCATTAAGTTGAGCACTCTAGTGAGACTGCCCGGGTTAACCGGGAGGAAGGTGGGGATGACGTCAAATCATCATGCCCCTTATGTCTAGGGCTACACACGTGCTACAATGGTGAGTACAAAGAGATGCAAGACCGCAAGGTGGAGCCAAACTCAAAAACTCATCCCAGTTCGGATTGTAGGCTGCAACTCGCCTACATGAAGCCGGAGTTGCTAGTAATCGCGAATCAGCATGTCGCGGTGAATACGTTCCCGGGCCTTGTACACACCGCCCGTCACACCATGAGAGTTGGTAACACCCGAAGTCCGTGAGGTAACCGTAAGGAGCCAGCGGCCGAAGGTGGGATCGATGATTGGGGTGAAGTCGTAACAAGGTAGCCGTAGGAGAACCTGCGGCTGGATCACCTCCTTTCTAGGGAGTAGATGTATTGACTTCGGTCGATGCAATAGAAGAATTTAATTATTCTTCAAAATATCTATTGTAATTACTCGTTCCTATTTCTCTGTTTAATTTTGAGAGACTAATTATATTAACTCTTAGGAGCTAATTAATTAATAGTTTTTCTTAAAATGTTCTTTGAAAATTGCACAGTGTATAAATTGTTTTAAAAAGATTTAGATCCACGAGAGTGGTTATAGGTTAATTTATTATGATTTCGCAAAATTAATATTAAGAAACAAAATAGTTTATGAAAATAAACAGAATCAAAGGTCAAGCTACAAAGGGCGCATGGCGAATGCCTTGGCACTAGGAGCCGAAGAAGGACGCGTTAAGCTGCGATAAGCTTTGGGTAGGCGCAAATAGCCTGTGATCCAAAGATTTCCGAATGGGGGAACCCACATAGTAACAACTATGTACTGCATACTGAATAAATAGGTATGCAGAGGTACACCCGGGGAACTGAAACATCTAAGTACCCGGAGGAAGAGAAAGAAATATCGATTTCCTAAGTAGCGGCGAGCGAAAGGGAATGAGCCCAAACCTAAGTCTTTGACTTAGGGGTTGAGGATAGATCATAAATACTGCAATTCTTTAATTGAAGATAGCTGGAAAGCTGCTCCGCAGAAGGTAATAGGCCTGTAAATGAAAAGGAAGAACAGTCAGATCTAATCCAGAGTACCACGAGACACGTGAAACCTTGTGGGAAGCTGGGAGGACCACCTCCCAAGGCTAAATACTACCTAGTGACCGATAGTGAAGAAGTACCGTGAGGGAAAGGTGAAAAGAACCCCGGAAGGGGAGTGAAATAGAACCTGAAACCGTGTGCCTACAACCGGTCGAAGCACTTTTTATGTGTGACGGCGTGCTTTTTGTAGAACGAGCCAACGAGTTACGATATGTAGCAAGGTTAAGTACTTAAGGTACGGAGCCGAAGGGAAACCGAGTCTGAATAGGGCGTTCTAGTTGCATGTCGTAGACCCGAAACCGGGTGACCTATCCATGGCCAGGATGAAGCGGAAGTAAAATTCCGTGGAGGTCCGAACCACGTTGGTGTTGAAAAACCATGGGATGAGCTGTGGATAGCGGAGAAATTCCAATCGAACTCGGAGATAGCTGGTTCTCCTCGAAATAGCTTTAGGGCTAGCGTCGATTAATTGAGTAATGGAGGTAGAGCACTGAATGGGCTAGGGGCTGACAACAGTTACTGAACCCTATCAAACTCCGAATGCCATATACTTTTATTTCGGCAGTCAGACTGCGAATGATAAGATCCGTAGTCAAAAGGGAAACAGCCCAGACCATCAGCTAAGGTCCCAAAGTGTAAGTTAAGTGGAAAAGGATGTGGGATTTCTAAGACAACTAGGATGTTGGCTCAGAAGCAGCCACTCATTCAAAGAGTGCGTAATAGCTCACTAGTCAAGAGATCCTGCGCCGAAGATGTCCGGGGCTAAAACTTACCACCGAAGCTATGGGTTTACACAATTGTGTAAGCGGTAGAGGAGCTTTCTGTACTGGCTGAAGTCATACCGTAAGGAGTGGTGGACGGTACAGAAGTGAGAATGTTGGCATGAGTAGCGAGAGTTAAGTGAGAATCTTAACGGTCGAAAACCTAAGGTTTCCTGAGGAAGGCTCGTCCTCTCAGGGTTAGTCGGGACCTAAGCCGAGGCCGAAAGGCGTAGGTGATGGACAATCGGTTGATATTCCGATACCACCAATGGACGTTATTAGAAATGGGATGACGCAGGAGGATAAGATGTGCACACTATTGGATGTGTGTCTAAGCATTTAGGCGGAGCAAGCAGGCAAATCCGTTTGCTCTTAACGCTGAGATGTAATGGGGAAGGCAATTTATTGCTGAAGTATCTGATTCCACGCTGCCAAGAAAAGTCTCTATCGAGGATATTGGTGCCCGTACCGCAAACCGACACAGGTAGGTGAGGAGAGAATCCTAAGACCATCGGAAGAATTACTGTTAAGGAACTCGGCAAATTGACCCCGTAACTTCGGGAGAAGGGGTGCCTACGTAAGTAGGTCGCAGAGAATAGGCCCAAGCAACTGTTTAGCAAAAACACAGGTCTCTGCTAAAGCGAAAGCTGATGTATAGGGGCTGACGCCTGCCCGGTGCTGGAAGGTTAAGGGGATTAGTTAGCTGAGAGCTTGCTCTTGGCGAGGCTATGAACTTAAGCCCCAGTAAACGGCGGCCGTAACTATAACGGTCCTAAGGTAGCGAAATTCCTTGTCGGGTAAGTTCCGACCCGCACGAATGGCGTAATGATTTGGGCACTGTCTCAACAGTACATCCGGCGAAATTGTAGTTCCAGTGAAGATGCTGGATACCCGCGATTGGACGGAAAGACCCCGTAGAGCTTTACTGTAGCTTAGCATTGAATTTCGGTATTGTCTGTACAGGATAGGTGGGAGACTAAGATACATGGGCGTCAGCCTGTGTGGAGTCATCCTTGGGATACCACCCTGACAGTACTGAGGTTCTAACTGGAGGCCATGAATCTGGTCACAGGACATTGTTAGGTGGGCAGTTTGACTGGGGCGGTCGCCTCCGAAAGAGTAACGGAGGCGCCCAAAGGTTCCCTCAGCGCGGTTGGAAATCGCGCGAAGAGTGCAAAGGCAGAAGGGAGCCTGACTGCGACACTTACAAGTGGAGCAGGGACGAAAGTCGGGCTTAGTGATCCGGTGGTACCTCGTGGGAGGGCCATCGCTCAACGGATAAAAGCTACCTCGGGGATAACAGGCTGATCTCCCCCAAGAGTCCACATCGACGGGGAGGTTTGGCACCTCGATGTCGGCTCGTCGCATCCTGGGGCTGAAGTAGGTCCCAAGGGTTGGGCTGTTCGCCCATTAAAGCGGCACGCGAGCTGGGTTCAGAACGTCGTGAGACAGTTCGGTCCCTATCCGTCGCGGGCGTAGGAAATTTGAAGGGAGCTGTCCTTAGTACGAGAGGACCGGGATGGACAAACCTCTGGTGCACCAGTTGTCACGCCAGTGGCATCGCTGGGTAGCTATGTTTGGAAGGGATAAACGCTGAAAGCATCTAAGCGTGAAGCCCACCCTAAGATGAGATTTCCCATTGTCCACACGTAAGTGTGGTGCAAGTAAGACTCCTGGAAGACCACCAGGTTGATAGGTTAGAGGTGTAAGCATGGTAACATGTTCAGCTGACTAATACTAATAAGTCGAGGGCTTGACCAAGATAACATAAGTAACAATTAATATTAATAATGCGATAATACTGTGCAATTTTCAGAGAATATTTATATTCTCATCTGGTGATTATGGCATGAAGGTAACACCCGTTTCCATACCGAACACGAAGGTTAAGCTTCAATGCGCCGATGGTACTGCAGGGGTGACCTTGTGGAAGAGTAGGTTGTCGCCAGGTAAACATGGTTTACTAGCTCAGTTGGTAGAGCACATGACTTTTAATCATGGTGTCCGGAGTTCGATTCTCCGGTAAGCCACCAAAAAAAGCACTTTTATATAAAGTGTTTTTTTTGTTTTGTAAATTTAAAGGAGATTTTAGAAGCTTTTAATTAAGCTATTATGATGAAAAGAAATATATAGATTTTGCTTTTTTATGGTTTTATGTTATTATGAAACCATAAAAAAAATGCTTATAATAAATTTTAAGGAGATTAATTATGGAAAATAAAGTTTTAGCTATAGTAAATGGAAGTAAAATAACTGAAAAAGATATAAAAAGGTCATTGTTGAGATTCCCACAGGAGACACAAGACCACTATAAAACAGAAGAAGGTAAAAAAGAGTTTTTAGACCAAATGATAAATTTTGAATTAATATACAACTATGCACTTGACGGTGATATGAAGAATGATGAAGATTATATAGAGCAAATGCATCTAATTGAAAAAGATATTTTAATACAAACAGGTGTAAAAAATATAATGTCAGATATAAATATAACTGAAGAAGAGATTGAAAATTATTATAAAGAAAATATTCAGATGTTCAAAAGTGAGGAGACTGCATCGGCTAAACATATATTAGTTGATACTTTGGAGCAAATGAAGGAGATTAAATTAGAAATAA